>JAAZCA010000031.1 GCA_012513515.1 Myxococcales bacterium
GCGCAGCTGCGCGATGTCGCCCTGACCATCAGCTGGAGGAAGCTGCTTCAAAATGCTGTCAGCAACAATGGCAGGGGATCCTTTGACCTTCAGATAATGAAGGGTTGACTCGGCTATTTCCCTGAAAACAGGAGCGGCGACCTGACCTCCGTAATAGGAAACTCCTCTTGGTTCGTCTATACCGACAAACACCGCGATCTTAGGATCGTCGGCAGGTGCAAAGCCTACGAAGGAAGAATAGTATTTCCCTTTTGCATAGCCACCGGTTTTCTTGTCAGCCTTTTGCGCAGTTCCTGTCTTCCCTGCAAACTTGTATTCAGAGCTAGAGGCTAAAGTTCCGGTGCCGCCCTTTTCAACGACCCTTATCAACAACTCTCTCATAATATTGGAGGTTTCGGGTGAAATAGGATTCCCTTTCACCTGTGGCAGGCTCTCGTAGAACACCACTCCATCCTCCTGCACCACTTTTTTGACCAGGAAAGGTTTATAAAGAGTTCCGCCGTTGGCTATGGCCGCAAAAGCCATAGTCATCTGGATGGGCGTAGCAGCTATCCCCTGGCCAAAGGCTATTGTTGCATGCTGAAGCGCAGACCAACTCCTTGGTGAGGAAAGTATTCCTGAAGCCTCTCCTGGGAAATCGATCCCAGTCACCTGACCAAAACCAAACTTCCTTATGTATGAGTATATCCCATCCCAGCTGAGCTTCTGCTCGACTTTGTATGCCCCTATGTTGCTGGAGACTCTTATTATATCGGCAACGGAAAGTTTTCCGTGCGGATGAGCGTCTTTTATAACCTTGTTACCTATCCTCAGGCTTCCATTCTCACAGTCGAAAACATCGCTTGGCCTTACGACTCCGGCATCAAGAGCCGAAGCCACTATCACAACTTTGAATGTGGATCCGGGCTCATACGAATCCAGGACGGCGCTATTTTTCCAGTTGGATAGTGGATACTTCGAATAATTATTTGGATCAAAATTAGGCTGATTGGAAATAGCCAGTATCGCTCCGGTGTCAACATCGACCACTATTGCCGTCCCTCCGGAGGCCCGAGCTTCACGAACGCCTTTTTCGAGCTCTCTGCCTGCAATGTATTGAAGAGTTTTGTCTATCGTCAGTTCGACGTCCGAAACCTTCGGATCCTCCAATCCAGACGGAGAAAGGTACAGGTTGCCCTTGGCATCTCTCCTGTAAACTCCCGGAGATGAAGAGGATGAAAGTTCATTATTACGATGAAGCTCTATGCCACCTAGGGGCTCTGAATCCATGCCGACTGCACCGAGAATTGTAGAGGCCAGATTCTGCCCAGGATAAAAGCGGCTATTCTCCTTCATGACATAGATTTCATCCAGATTGAGGTTCATTATTTTTTTTGCCTGCTCCTCTGTAACCCTTCTCTGAACCCAAACAAATTTCCTGTTTGATGTAAGCCTTTCAAGCAGTTTGGATCTGTTGATTTTGAGCACCTTGGATATTTCATTCGCAGCATTAACAGGATCGCTTATCCCCCTGGGGTTAGCGTAGACCGATTCCACCGGAACATCGATCGCGAGCTCCCTTCCCTTCGAATCAAGAATCCTGCCTCTCTTTGTGCTCATTCTCACGGCAGTTCTGTACTGCCTGAGGGCGACTTCCTCTAGCCTTTCATCGTGGCTAAGACGAAACGAAACCGCCCTGCAAAAGAGCACTCCAAAGGATACGGCCAGAAACGCCCCTATGAAGAAGACTCTCTTAACAGTTCGCTTCTCTTCGCTGACTTCAACGGTCCTGTACTTCGGCATACCCAGGCACCTCTTTCGATTCCACGAATTCTATCTCGTCGCTCATGGGAAGCCTCATTCCAAAAATCTCCATGGCGAATTTTTCCAATCTCCCTGGCGCATGAAGAGCTGCAACCTCGGCCTCAAGTCTGTTTTTCTGTTCCAACAAATCGGAAGTCGCCTTTCTCATTCCGCTGACCTCCCGTCCCATCTGTATGACCATCACCCTGGTCCATGCAAAAAAGAGAAGAAACGCCAAGACTACAAACATGAGTCCAACGACCTGCTTTATATAACGCCCTTTAACTTTAGCCGAACGTCGCGCAACAGGCTGTTGTCTGACCGCGCTAAAAGAAGGCACCGTCCCTGTGTGATATCTGGTATCCATCAGCCCTTCTCGATGACCCTTAACTTTGCACTGCGAGACCTTGGGTTCTGCTCCACTTCATCTTTGGAAGGCACGACCACGCGCCTTACCGGAAGCGAAAAGCTTTTCCCGGAGACTAGCTCTCTGAATGAATGTTTCACGATCCTATCCTCAAGCGAGTGATAGCTTATTATCACAAGCCTACCTCCGCTTCTCAAAAGAGCCGGAGCAGAGCTCATAAATTTTTTCAGTTCGTCAAGCTCTCCATTGACCGCAATCCTCAGGGCCTGAAAGGTCCTGGTAGCAGGATGTATTCTCGACCTTCTCATAGCAGGCGGATATGATCTAACGACGATATCGGCAAGTTCTCCGGTCCTTGAAACCTTTCCAAACTTTTTGATGTTGGAAGCTATCCTTCTTGCAAATCTCTCTTCACCCAGCTCTTTGAGAATCGACGAAAGTTCTTCCTCTTCAAGCGATTCCAGAAGCTCGGCAGCGCTCGGTACGCCTGTTTTATCCATTCGCATGTCAAGCTCGGCGTCTTTCAAAAAGCTGAAGCCTCTTTTGGCATCATCGAGCTGATGGCTAGAGACTCCGAGGTCGGCGAGTATCCCGTCCACATTTTTTATTCCTATCTCTTCAAGATGATCCGATACCGAACTCATCGCACCATTGATAAAAAACTTTTTTACTTTCAAAGATCCCAACTTCTTTTTCCCTTCAGCTATGGCTTCTCCGTCCCTGTCTATTCCGATAAAAGTACCGCGAGACGAAAGCCTGCTGGCTATCTCAAAGGCATGCCCGCCTCCTCCGAGAGTGACGTCCACGAAAATGCCGTCTTCTGATGGCCGTAAAAAATCTACAACCTCTCGCATCATAACGGGAACGTGATACTCGCTCATTGCGGATCCTCACGTGGCACATCCTCGACAAAGCTCAGGAGCGCATCGTGAACCGAACCATACATCTCCTCGTCAAGTCCCATCGCTCTCATGATGCTGTTTATGTAACCGTTGGCAGCGGCCATTTTTAGATCACCGCCATCGCACTTGAATGCTATAATCTTGTCGGCGATTCTTCTCACAAGTTTATAGTCAAGGTGCCTGAGGCCTTCGAAATTTAGAACGACGTTGTTTTCATTGCACTGAGACAGCGACATCAGCAGTTTTTCAAAAACCTGCACATTGTCCTGAGACAATTCGCCGTGAACACCCACTACAGAAATGTCGTAATATTTTTTTACTTCAAACATTCCATTTTCGGATTCGCTCCCCTCTCCCGAGGGACGGAAGAAAAACTATTTTTCCTCCTGCCGTCCGGAAGAAGAGAGCGCCCCTCCCCCCTTATGGAAAAATTGAAAGATCACAGCCCAAGATCCGCGAGCCTCTCGCCCAGATTGCCGAGCTTGTCTTGGGCATCGGCGAATATCTTGGCCCACCTGTCACGATCCCATATCTCAATTCTCTTCGTCGCGCCGACTATTACGACCTCACCGCTTATCGCCGCGTAATCCCTGAGCGTCTGCGGGATGAGAATCCTTCCCTGTTTGTCTATCGGACTCTCGAAGGCAGCTGATATGAATACGCGCTGCAGCGCCTTGACTTCCTCAAGAAACTGGGGAAGGGCCGCCACCTTGTTTTCAAGGGTCTGCCACTCCGCCATCGGATAGGCCCACAAGCACTGATCGAAATTCGTTATGATCAGGCGCTCGTCGTAGTTGGTCGCGAGGATCTCGCGAAACCTAGCCGGAACCGAAAGCCTCCCCTTTGAATCGATTTGGTGTTCGTAACGTCCTCTGAACATGGCTCAAACCCACAGTTTAGGTTTATATCCCACCTTCTCCCACTATATGGGAAAATAGCGGCAAAGAAGCCGGACAGTCAAGGCTTTTGCTTTGTAATTGCTTGAAATAATGAGGTTTTTTACGCTTTCTGCACAGCGCACCGATATGACAAAAACATTCCAAAATCCTCATGTTGTAACTACGTATAAAAGTAATATATCGAATAGATCTATAACATGTTGAAATATAAGAATTTTATTCTATAGAATTTATAGGACACATCGACGCGAGCAAATGCCTATCAGATAAGCATTTAATCGATAGATGCTCAGCAAAGACACTTATAGTCGCTTTAGATGAATCAACCTTCAGGATATGCGCTTGGCAAGCGATTTTAAAGCGATTCAAATAAAGAATGGCGCTTTAGCGGCGCTCAAACCTTTTGCACAGCAAAATTCCAGACTTTGGGAGGTAACCAAAAAAGAGGGGGATCGTGGAAAAAATTTGAACAACCTAATGGAGCGGTATGCCCATAAGCATGAGCCCCCTCGAAAAAAGTGTTCCTGCCGAAGGAATCCCGCTGCCGACAAATCCGGCTCCTCCGATGTAAGCATGCCCAGGCATCAAAGCCTGCTGAAAATTTTGAGCCGCCACGTTTCCACCGACATATCTCTGCCACTCGCAAAATTCATTTACTCTCGTCC
Source organism: Myxococcales bacterium (assembly GCA_012513515.1). NCBI lineage: Bacteria > Pseudomonadati > Myxococcota > Myxococcia > Myxococcales > Myxococcales bacterium. Next base: position 4,616 of record JAAZCA010000031.1, read on the forward strand.
TCATCGCTCTCCATTCATCTTCTACCTCGCGAGCATCCTCGGTGGAGATTTTTTCATGTGTCAGTGTCGTTAACGAATTCATCCTGTGCAACAATTCGTTTATTTCTCCAAGGGAGCGAATAGCCTTCGTCCTTCCCAAAACAAGTTCATCCATGTGTGGCGCCAAGGATTCATCTTTATCAATGCCTGAATCAGCCGCTAGCATTCGCATCGCATCATTGGAGGCAGAAAGCATCTGTATGCCCCTCGCTATTTCAGGAAGCCAGTAAGAGCTTATCATTTTGCTCAGAAAAGAATTGTATTCGAAAACATCTACAGGATCTGTCGGCATTTTTCTATTCAGGAATTCATTGATATGATTTATTACTCCGGAAGAGAAAAATCTGAAAAGATCGGCGAAGTATCGCCACTGCTCCTCCAAAAAAGACATAAAATTCTGTGAATCAAACTTCATCGATGGATGAGTCGAAAAACCTGCCTTATGAGGAAATTTTTTCCTCTTCTCAAGCTCGGTAAGTAGGGAAAGTTCATCCTGGAGCTTGGAGTATTTTTCAACAGCATCTATTCCAGTTATTTCATCAAGCATAGCCAGAACAACCGAAAGGGTCAGCGTCTTCTGAAAACGTTTCCAGCCATGGCCAAGATCAAACTCGGAAAAACGATAGCTTCCAGGGTGTGAAGATGACTCGTATATTCCCATTCGCCTTATCGACTTTTTTCCTGTCGGACGAAGTTTTGAAAAAGACGCCCCCTTGGATTTTAGGGAGTTAAGAACTGACAATGCGTCGGTATATTCTTCCGATCCAACGGATATCATCTCTGGAATGTACAAAATACAGCGCCTGTCCCCGCCATTCACCACAAAAGGAACTGCCTGAAGCCCCATCTCATCTGCGACTTCCTTGAGAATCAAATTCATTTTTTTAATATCGCAATCAGAGTCCAGTTCGAACTCGAACTCCAAAAGCGCAACCTTTTTCAGGTCCGGATATTTCATGACTGCATAGTTATTTTTCACCCTGCTCCAAACCTCGTGCGCCAAAGCATAGGGATCGATGCTCATTCCATCTACATCATAAGGAGAAGCGAAATGCATTACAAAGTCCCCTGCCTTCTTGCTCATAATAGAAACGGGCATCTTCCAATCGGTAGTGACATCTATGGCGGTGTTCCACACCGATTGAAAAGCCGCATCGCTGAAATCCGGTGCATATAATTTCCTGTGGTGCCTGAGAAACTGTTGAATTGAATCGGCCTCCGCCGCAAAGCCGGACCTCCAATTCAGTTTGAACAGCTCCTGAATAAATACGTTCGCATTAACCATCTCTCCCTTGCGGGTTTTAACGTAATCATCCCTCTTCAGAAAAAAAGGATTTTTAGGATCGGCCATTGATTTAGCCCACAGAACGGCTGCTATACTTCCAAAATCATCGGCGGTTTTTTTCAGTTTTTCTAAAGAATGATAGACTTTCGCCCGGTCCCCTGAGGCGTAAGCCTCATCAAGAGAATCTATCGCTGAAAATAAAATTTCTTTCGCACCGCCCGGGTTGTCCTCTCTGGGAAGGTGTGTAAGATATCCCCATTCGCGCGAAATTCTCTGCCAAATATTGAGGATCTTAGCAATCCCGTCTGCAGTATTGTAACCGAAAATTTGTAACGCACCAAAAAGAACTTCCAGGTGCGGAAGATGTCGAAAAAATCTCTCGTCTAGATGCGCAAAATTAGGCGAAGGATCGTAGGTTCCGTCCGACACGTATTTCCCAATGTCCATGTAGGATTCAAGGACCCTGCTTCTGGATTGATCGGCCAGCACCCCATCGACGTCGGATGGCAAATACACATCGACATCGGAAAGTGGAGCGCGCTCCTTTTCAAAATATTCGAGAACGCCAGAAAGCCTTGCCAGATGATAATACGATCCCTGTAGAACAAATGCCTGCAGGATCTTGCTGCGTTGCCGAGAAGCAGGTAAGGATCCATCCCCAACCCACCTCTTTAAAGCAGGGAAGTCAACCTTAGTATCCTTCAGCAGCGCCTTGAAAGAGGCAAAGCCATTGCCATTAGAACCTTGCGCCTCTACGCGCTTCATTGCCTCGATATCTAGATCGGTGAGATACAAAATATCGCGAAAGGTTTTAATGTCTTCAGGGGTCTGGATCGCCATGTCGAGTATGTTCCCGGAATGAAGTGGCATTACCACCGCAGTACCCCTTATTTCAAACCTATCTATGCACTCAAGCAGCCTCTTCTCATCATCGCTAAGTTTTGCCATGTCTGGAAATCTTGCGGCAAATTCTCTCCTCAACGCATTGGAAAAATTGAGTTTGAAATTACTGAAAACTTTTTCAAGGTCTTCAGGTTTGTCCACAATCAATTGATATGTGGTGTGCTCAGCCGATTGAACGGCACTTGCCACATACTGCCTCCTAGCAAGCCACTCCTTCATAACGCCCATAACAAAATTGGCGAACCTTCCGGTATCATCCATTTCATTCATGTGAGATGCATTTATGGCAAGTCTGGCAGTATATGTTTTGTTGCCACATTCGTCATCGAATATGGTATTTAGAATTCTTTCAGTATGCAGTCTCGCTATAGCATTGTGATCAAAAAAATAATACCCGAGATCGTCGACTATTTCCTGCAGGATAACCTTTACACTCCTCATCTCGTGCAAGAGATCCTCATTCACATCAGAGAGACGAAGCTTGGATATGGCGTCCAGGATCTGTGCGATATGTATCTGCCCTTGGGTATGATGAGTGAGCGTAAATTTTGGCTGAAATAGGATGCAAAATATCCGGCTGACGATGGATCATCCCAATCCAGCTCCAGCGGAAGATATTTACCCGCTCCTCTCAAAAGTGAGGCGTCAGGACTGGAGCTCATCTCCGCCTTGATGAACAGGTCCACCGACTTGCCAAAACTTGCAAGGTCGTCAAATGACAGTTTTTCCTTCGTCATCTTTCTCGCGAAAGTTATTAAATTCTCGCCAGCGACGGTGTCATGAATAACCGGACGGGGGGGAGAATAGCCCTCTCTGAAAAAAGGCGGGACCCTCGGCATCACCATATCAGGTGAAACTCCGCTGTGTCTGACGTAGGAATCGAGAAATCTGCGAGCATATTGGGATTCGAAGACATCAAAATGGCTCTCCATTGGAGGCAGTGCAATCCCAGCGCCACTCAGAAGGTCGATCAGCGAGTTGGCGAGATTGGATGTAGTCAGGAATCTTTTCAGATACTCTTCCATGCACAGCCCCTAGTTAAGCCAATCCCCAAAAAGAGCTCTCCCATTTTATCGGCTGAAATGCGAAAATGTTGCCTTAATTCTGCTAGCAGCTCGACGGGAGAATTAGAACGTTTTTCAAATAATATCAGACAGTTAAACCTTATAGCCCCTCTTATCAAAAACCTGTTTTACCTGCGATACGGAGTATATGGCAAAAAGAAGGGCCGGGATGAGGATGGTCAGTTCGCTATAATTGAAGCTCTCCGAGAGAGGAAATTTGATCCCCAGGTTGTGGGTGAGAATAGACCAGGCATTATTGAGCGCATGGCAAAATATCGGAGCAACGAGGGTTCCGCTCTTTTTATATACGATGCCAAAAAACAGGCCCAGGATGAAATAGAGTGGAAAATACCACGGGTTACCGTGCATCGCAGCGAATATCAGAGAGGCCGTTATCACCCCAATCCGGCTTCCGAGCTTCGAAGAGAGAGAACCCTGGAAAAATCCCCTGAAATAGATTTCCTCACAGATTCCGGTCAAAAGACAAAATATCAGAATTTTTGCGGCAAGCTCCCACGGACTTGAAAAATCCATGACCCCTGAAAGCGAATCAAGCACGTGGACAGGCGTATGAAGATACAGATCGGAGAACCAGACCATGTAGTCGATGAATATGTCCATGCAGAAGGTACCTGCAGCCATGACCAGAAACTGCGACCACGAGGGAACCCTAAAAGGAAATAATCTGCGAAGGTCGTATCTAAAAAAAACCGCCATCGCCAGAGGAACTCCCGCCATTGCGATGATCTCGTTCAGTGAAACCCCCAGGAGCAAAAACCCCGCTTTGATAACGAAATAGGGGGCTATCTGAACTGCGGAGACGAAAACCCCCGATAGAAACACCCCCTGAGGAGGAGGAAATGCACTGCCCGGCGCTAAGAGCGTGTCGATTATTTTTTTCATCTAGTGAGCATCGCCTATTTATAGACTACCACGTCTGACAAATCGAGCCTCGGAGGAACCCTTTTGGCTGGTTCAGCCGGACGACCTATAGGAAGCATCGCAACCGGCCTGAGTTTTTTTGAAAGCGACAGGACATCCGAAGCTACGGCCTCATCGAAAGCCCCTATCCAGCAGCTCCCCAGATCAAGCGACGTTATGGTCAAAAGCATATTCTCTATTGCTGCAGCGGTCTCCTGAATGGAATACAGATCCCTTCCCCTTGCCCCATATCCTCTTTCCGCACGATCGTAATCTATGCAGACGACTATTATGACCGGGGCCTTAGCTATGAACAGCTGATGTGCTGCATTTGACGCCAACATCTCCTTCATTTTAGCATCCCGGACGACCTCGAAATGCCAGCTCTGTCCATTACCGGCCGATGGCGCCATCACCGCGGATTCGAGAACCTGCCTTATCACCTCGTCACCGACATCAAAGGTCGGGTCGAACTGCCTCACCGATCTCCTCTTGGATATAGCCTCTCTCAGTTCCATAGTTCCTCCATAATCACACTAAAATCTGTCGAAGCATTTCTGTCAAGAAAAGAGCTCTTGGCAAAAGCCTCACTAACGTATTTATATTACGCTATGGACAATCCAAAGGCTTTGAAGGTCGGGGACACCATAGGCGTAGCAGCGTCGGCGAGCCCCTTTGACAGAAAAAAATTCATCCGGGGAATCCAGTCCCTGGAGAACATGGGGTTCAAGGTATTCTATAGAAGCGATATATTCGATCAGAGCCGATATTTGGCTGGAACGGACTCGCGAAGGGCGCAGGAGCTGGGCGAACTGTTTTCCAATCAGGAAATATCGGCCATCATGTTCGCACGCGGTGGATACGGAAGTCAGAGGATAATACCACTTCTCGACGCTGGATTCCTTTCTAAACACAGGAAGCCCGTGATAGGTTTTTCGGATGTTACCGCGCTGCTCACCTATCTTCGTCAGTCAGCAGGGGTGCCGACATTCTACGGCCCCGTGATTACCTTGCTTGGCAGCACCAGGAGCGAAATAACTGGAAAATCGCTGCTGAATGCTATCACAGCGCAAGGAGCGCTTGGAAAGATATCCTCGGAACCCGCAAAAACCATAAAGGTCGGCAAGGCATCCGGAAAAATAACGGGCGGCTGCCTCACTATGATAAACTCCAGCATCGGAACTCCATATGAGCTTAAATTCGAAGACTCGATACTTTTCATAGAAGATATCGGTGAAAAGGTGTATGTCCTAGACAGAATGCTCACACAGCTCAAAAACTGCGGGGCTCTAGCGAAGGTCAAGGGGATCATATTTGGATCCCTCATTCCTCCGGAACAGGAGCCGTATGACGTGAAATCTATGATCGAGGACGTCCTCCGCAATTTTCACGGTCCGGTGATCATGGATTTTCCTGCCGGGCATATCGATGAATTCATAACCCTCCCACTCGGGGCCGATGTGACGCTGGATGCGCAGGAGGAATCGCCGCCAATCATAACCTATAATTCCGGCATACTATCATGACAAAAATTATAGACAGAACATTCAAGGAAGCTATCGAGGACGGAGTATTCCCGTCTGCGGAAATACTGGTCGCCAAGGGGGATGAAATTCTTTTTCATGAACGATATGGCAATGCCCGCGAGCACACCTGCTTCGACATAGCATCACTCACCAAGCCTCTTTCAACCGCGACATTGTGCACAATGCTGCTCGGCGATGGGCTCCTAAAATTTGACGATACGATATACCAGTGGCTCGCGGGAGCGAGGGAGCCTTTTCACAAGAAGATCACCATTCGTCATCTTCTGAATCATACCTCCGGCCTCGCAGCCTGGCAGCCCTTTTACAGGGAGCTTCCGCTCAGCCTCATTGGAACTGAAGATGGTAAAAGAGAAATTCTCGAAAGCTGCTATAGAGAACAGACTGAAAATGAACCTGGAGAAAAAACTCTCTACAGCGACATCGGCTACATGATACTGGGGGAAATTCTCGAACAGGCCGGAGACGCTCCGCTCGATTCTATGTTCGCGGATAGAATCGCAAAACCGCTGTTCCTTGCCGACACGTTTTTCGTAAGAAATACCGGAAGCGATCATTTCCCGAGATCGAGGACGGAAAACACCTCCTCCAGCCACGTTCACGATCCCAACCAGAAGCATCATACAGAAAAGAAAAGGCGTTTCGCACCAACTGAGGACTGCCCTTGGCGAAAACGGGTGATACACGGCGAAGTCCACGATCAAAACGCATACGCCATGGGTGGCGTGGCAGGCCATGCAGGACTTTTTTCCACAGCTCAGGATATCAACACCTTAACAGCAGAGCTGGTCAAATGTATAGATAACAAATCGTCTTTAATTCCGCCTGAAATAGCTTCTGAATTCATCGGTAAGAAAAAAGGCAAGTTGGCCGGGGAGGAATTCGTGCTGGGATGGAACCTGCCTTCCCGCAGAAATTCGGCTTCAGGACATTTTTTCTCTGCGAGCTCGATCGGACACTTGGGGTTCACCGGCTGCTCGATATGGATCGATATTGAGGCCGGTTTTCGGATAATACTTCTCACGAACAGAATTCATCCGACGCCGATGAATGAGAAGATAAAATCCTTCAGGCCAAGAATTCACGATCTTATCTATAACGAGCTCCTTTCCGGCTGATCATCAGCTTGCCGTAACGCACTTTTGCTACTCACAGCGTAACCTGGCATAGCCCCCTTTTGGCTTGATTTAAGCTTTCCCATAAACTAAAAATCTTAAAAAGTTCAAACACTTGTGGATCGTCAGCCCTATGGAAAAGCGTAGGACCGGAAGGGCTGCGCAGCTCTATAAAAGGGGAACGAGATGAAAGTACACCTGATAGGAATAGGCGGCACTGGAATGGCATCGCTCGCTGGCCTTCTTTCTGAGTCCGGACACATTGTGAGCGGAAGCGATGGAAAGATCTATCCGCCGATGAGCGATCTTTTGGCCGACCTGAAAGTGAAAATATTCGAAGGGTACGAGGCTTCACACATAGCAGCCGCGAAACCGGATCTCGTGATCATAGGCAACGTGATACGCCGTGAAAATCCCGAGGCCCAGGAGGCGATAAATTCGGGGGTGGAATACACCTCGATGCCCGTCGCAATCTCCAGCCTTTATCTCAAAGACCGCACCCCTCTGGTGATCACCGGAACGCACGGAAAGACGACTATCTCCTCGCTGGTGGCATGGCTCGTAAAATCATGTGATTTCGATCCGGGATACCTGATCGGTGGAATAAGCCGCAACTTCAACAAAAACTATGCCGTCGGGAAGGACAACTACTTCATCATCGAAGGGGATGAATACGACACCGCTTTCTTCGACAAAGGACCGAAGTTTTTGCACTACAGACCGCAGGCGGTCATAATATCTTCGATCGAGTTCGACCATGGCGATATCTACAGCGACATCGACCAGATACTCAAATCCTTCAGGAGGCTAGTCGAAATAGTACCTCCCGACGGGGTGATAATAGCCAACGGAGACGACCCTAATGTCTCGGAAGTTGTGAAAAATTCGGCATGCAGGGTGATCACATACGGGAAAAATCCAGGCAATACGTACTATCCCAAGAACGTCAGGCTCCTTGAATCATCCGTCCGCTTTGAAATATCCAACATAAAAGGCTACTTCGAAATGAAAATGTGGGGCGAGCATAACATCCTAAACGCAGTAGGCTCAATCGCCATGCTTACGGAATGTGGAATGCCCTCTGAAAAGCTGGCGAAGGGGCTTTCCACTTTCACTGGAGTAAGAAGGCGGCAGGAAATAGTGCACGAAGCAAAAGGCGTTACAATCATAGACGACTTTGCGCATCATCCAACCGCAGTCAAAAAGACCATCGAATCCGTCAGGCAGCGTTTTGGCGCAAGAAGGCTTTGGGCAATTTTCGAACCGAGGTCCAACACATCACGAAGAAATTTTTTTCAGAATGAATATTCAGAGGCGTTCAGCGAAGCGGACAGAATACTGATAGCGCACCCCTATCGCGAAAACGACATCCCTGCGCATGAGCGTCTCGACGTAGAAAAGATAGCCTCATCCCTTCATAGGATGGGAAAGGATGCTCACAGCATATCTTCAACTGAAAACATAGTTGAATATGTCATGCGCGGAGTCGATCACGGAGATATAATACTCGTGATGTCCAACGGCGCATTCGACGGAATAACGTCAAAACTCGCAGAGGGATTGAAGTGCAGAAGGATAATCAACAACCGCAGTGAAATAACCCCCAGCAGGGTGCCGAAATGAATTCGGGTCGAAGGGATACCCACCGCCTGAGAAACCTAATAGCTTCCGTAGCCCTGATGATAGGTTTCATCGGCGTGGCCTCATGGCTCGTCGACAGGCCGTTCATAGTCAGCCACGTACTATCTCTCGTAAATATGAAAAGCGCGTGGAAGGTTGAAGCTGAATTCATAGACATAGATTTCGTGACGATGTCAGTATCAGCCAGGGATATCCGCGCAGAACACAGGAAAGAGCAAAGGCGTCTGTCAATTCAAAATCTAAAGGTAGGTCTGAATCCGTTCGGGCTACTCAAAGGCGAGATACTCTTCGATGAATTCGACATCTCAGGCTTGTCGGCATCCTTCCCAAAACGCGAAATCAAGAAGAAAAAACAACCCGGCAAGATAAACCTGGCAAGGATCATACTCCTAAAGAACATCGCCCTCGATGAGGGGATTATACGCCAAATGGATATAAAGGTGGGAGATGAGTTCGAAATATCCACCGACGAGGCAAGGCTGTCGATATCATCCGACCTCTTTTCGCGGACGAACATCAAGCTGAGGGTGGATGGCGCACTCGCTGAAAAATCAGGCGAGAGGATAGCAGGTTCCGGAACCGTACTACTGGACGCATCGACAAACTTCGGAAAATGGGGCGATGAATTTCCATACGTAAACGATCTTTCCGGAAAACTCAGGATCTCCGACGCCAGGATGTCGGGCCTAGACATGAGAGAGTTCTCTGCTAAGGCCGAATATAAGTCCGATCTCCTGATTCTGAAGGATCTCTTCATAAAAACAGGGGAGCACCCGCTCTCTGGAAGGCTATCCGCCGATCTTTCCAGCGAAGAATTCAACCTGTCGATAGGAATAAAAAATCCAATCTATCTCCCATATATAGCAAAGCCATCCATAACCTTCGATACGGGAGGAAAAGTCTGGGGAGAAATAGAACTCGAAGGAACGGGATTTCTCCCTTCAAAAAGCGAAGGAAAGGGACATGTGGATATATCTTATCTCTTCGACGCCAATCCTGAGTCGCCGGTCAATCTCAAGTCGGCTCTCGACTGGAAAAATGGCATGTTGCATCTCGTAAATGCCGCTCTAACGACAGAAGGAGTTCATATCCCAGCTTCGGGTTTCGTTGACATACCGGGAAAGAAAATGTCTTTTTCGGCAAAAGGCGAAAATTTTCCGATCGAAAACTTCTTCAAGACTTTCAACGATCCACGGCTGAAGAAGATATTTGGACGAACCGATTTTTCCGGAACATTTGAAGGCTGGGGCAAAAAATTTCAGGCGGATGTGAAGGGAACAGCCAAAAACGCCGGCTGGTTTCCCATAACGACCGAAATAGCCAACGCGCATTTTACAGCCACCTACGACCGTCTCGCCCTTGTTGGCGAGGTCTTCGACTCGCTGGGAAAAACAGGAAATGCCGATCTAGTAATAGATATGGGCGAAAAGCTTCCGTCGGGAATCAGAAGTAAAAAAATATCACTCAAGGCCAGCTTAAAAAATCATACACTTGATAATTCTTTTGAGTTCATGAACTTGACCGGGGCGGGAGATGGATCGATAGATCTCTCCGGGACACATGAATCCGTCACTGCCAAAGCATCGGGGGCAATAAGAGGGGGGTCTATTAAAGGAATAAAATTCGAGTCCGCATCCCTCGATGCCGATATTTCAAAGAAGAAGGCGGTATTCAAAAATATACAGATCGCCGCATTCAGATCCAAATCCGCCTCCGGCGGAGAGGTCATCGCCGACATATCGCCGGACGGAACAAGGTTCCATGGCACGCCTACGCCGGGAATCACTATAGACGCATCGTACGCGAATAACTCGCACAGGTGGAATATAAAGGAAATATCCATCGAAGCGGATGCGTCGGAAGAGGATGACCTAGGCCCCACCCGCGCCACGATGAACGGTTACATTACGCCTGAAGGGCCCATCGATCTTCGCGTCAAAGGAGTTCTCGATCTGACATACACAAGACCAGCCTTGCCGATGCTAAGAAGCGGAAGCGGAGAGGTTGGCCTCGATTTACACTTCACCGGACAGAGCGAAAATCCGGCCATAAAAGGTTCAATAGATCTGAATGGCAACAGCCTGATGTTCAGAAACTTTCCCCTCTCCATGGAAAACCTCACCGGATCATTCGTATTCGAGGGACAAAAGATCAACATGAAGGATGTAAAATCACGTTCCGATGAAGGTCAGATGAGTTTCAACGGATGGATCGAGCACAAAAACATGAGAGAAAGCGCTGTTGATTTGTCAGTGTCTGGAAATGCGATGCGTTTCAGAAACAGCGAAAATAATCTGTCCTTGGAATTTGAAGGAAGCCTGGAGCTCAAAGGCAAATTCCCATCTCCGCATCTTTCGGGAGACATATCGATAATAGACGGAATTTATGCCAAGGACTTCAACATACTCGATCAGTTCATAAAGGATAAATCAGACAACAAAAAAAGTTACGCCCAAGAAGTTTCATATGAAATAAACCCATCGCTGGATCTGAGGGTAAAAAATAGCGGCGACTTCGAAATCAAGAATAACGTTGGAAGAATATGGCTGCGCTTCGACGCGGAAGTGAAAGGCTCTTTGCAAAAACCCGTCGTCTCCGGTGCTATATCAGCCTCCGAAGGGGAAATTTATTACCTGGGATTGCTCTTCGATGTGGATAAGGGCTTTGTCGAATTCAGGGGAAACTACCAGGAACCCTATATCGAAGTACATGCCAGCAAGGAAGTCTCGATCTACAACATATCGCTCGCGCTTTACGGAAACACTGACAATCTGCGGTTGGACCTTTCAGCCACATCACCTTCCGGCCCTCTGGAAAAGAGAGATGTGGTTTCCCTCATAATGTTTGGCATTACGGAACAGGAAAGAGAGATGTACGCGCGCGAACGCTCAGGTGACTACACCTCTTCTCTGCTCGCAAAATCGCTTTCAAGCGTTGTTGAAAGGCCGTTCACGAAATATACCAGACTCGACATATTCAGGCTTGAGGCCGCAGATCCCAATTCTAACAGCATATCCAGGCTTTATGTAGGCAAACAGCTCTCTGACAGACTCGGAATAAATTTTTCAACCGACATAGGAACCAATGAATCGGAACAGACTATCATAGCCGAATATCTCCTGACCGATCATCTACTTCTGAGGGGCTCACAATCTACTGACAACGTTTCGGAAATAAGCGGGCTTCTACGCTTTAGGATGAGATGAATAGAACACTGAGTACAATTGCGGCTATAGCCGCTGTTTTGATATTCGCAACGGCATCGCCATCGGCGATAGCCGGACAGAGTACCGTCTCGGAAATAAATGTCGCGGGGCTTAAAAATATCTCGCCAGATACCGTAAGATCCATCATGCCCCTGAAGGTCGGCGATGAATTTTCCTGGTCTGAGCTTGAAAGTTCTATAGGATACCTTAGGAAGTGGGGAGTCTTTGACGTCATAGAGGCAAATCCCAGGATTACGGAAGAGGGAGTCTCTATAGACATGCGGTTGGAAGAGGCACTCATAGTATTTTCGATAGACATCGCGGGAAATTATCCTTATTTGGAAAACAAAATAAGGAAATACCTCTCCCTCCACGCCGGAGATATCTACACTCCGGAAAGAGTAGATGAGCAAAAGACAAGGATCGAAGATTTCTACAAGCGCAACGGATTCTTTTCAACCAGCGTCTATTACGATGTGAAATCAGAGCCAGAATCAAATGGCGTCGCCATAACCTATTATATCAAAAGGGGTGAAATCCTCCGGTATAGGAATATCAACATATCCGGCAACAAGGCATATCCATCCGGAAGATTCATATCCAAGATAAATACGCTGAGGCCATATTCAGCGAGAAGGTTGAAGGACGCAATCCGCAGCCTGAGAGAATTTTACAAAAACAACGGATATCCCAAAGCTCGCATAAGAATAGCTGAACAGAGAATGGATTTCGATGCAAAGCGCGTTGACTTGAATGTGGAAGTATATGAAGGCCCGCGAGTGGAGGTTATTTTCACCGGAAGCAAACATCTGAACAAAAAAACTCTCAGAAAAGCCCTGACGATATTTTCGGAAGGAAACATAGACCAATACGAGATAGAAGTAAGCGCCGATGGGATCACCAGGCTCCTGAATAAAAAGGGATACCCGAAAGCTGAAGTAAAAGGGTCGCGCCAAACACTCAAAGACGGAACGATCTTGATAACATTCGATATCGACGAGGGGAAATCACAAAAGATACGTTTCATTAAATTCGAAGGGCGCAAGGACGCTGATACCTCCAAAATAATGAGCGAAATGCGGAATAATCCGGCATCTTTTAAAAAGAGTGGAGCCTACTACCCCTCCGAGAGAGATCGCGACGACAAATCCATACAGAAGGCGATGCAATCCGAAGGATATCTGGATGCAAAGGTGGGCGAATGGGATGTAAGACCCACTCCGCAAGGTTACGCGCTAGATATCGAGATACCCATAGAGGCAGGAGAAAGGACGTTCGTAGGCAAGGTCATATTCAAGAACTCAGATGGGCTTAACCACAAAAAACTCCTGAAGGCATCAGGGTATAAAATAGGAGAACCTTTTGACCTTCCATCACTTGAAAACAGCAAAGAGAGGCTCCTCACATTTTTGGCCGATAACGGGTATCCATACGCAAAAGTAGAAGCGCACTACGAACTGAAGCGGAATAAGAGGGAACTCCTCCAGTCAAAAATAATTTACGACATAGAAAAGGGAAACAAAGTTCGAATAGGCGAAATCTTGATAGTGGGCGACGTCCTGTCGAGCCAAAAGGCGATAAAGAGCGCCATGAACATCAAGGAAGGAGACCTGTTCAGTTACAGGAAAATAATCGAAAGCCAGTTAAACATCAGAAGGCTGGGTCCTTTCGCATCGGTAAGCGTGGCGGCGATCGGTCTGGAAGATAAGCGCGAAACTGTTTCGCTACAGGTAAAGGTGGAAGAACAGAGGCCGTTTTTGATCGATCTCGGACTGAACTATTCCACCGATGAAAGCTGGACGGGATCAATGCGATTCACAAATTTAAACGCCTTCGGCTGGGCCAAGACGAACTCATTGGAGCTAATCGCTGGCACAAAACTGACGCGCGCCGAACTGGTATGGCACGATCCGAGATTTTTAGGTTCCAGCTTTGAAATGACATCGAACGCATGGGCGCAGCATAAGGTGCGCCCGGCCTATTCTTTCGTCCAGGTGGCCGGAGGATTCGGATGGTTCAGAAGATACCGCCGCTTTGGAATGCTCTTCAGATGGGAACTCGATAGAAATTATTTTCTCTCAGGAAACGCCACAGTAGCCGACGCTGACAGTCTTCGAAACAACACCGTATCGAAAATAGCTATATCAGGAAACATCGATACGCGCGATAACTTCTCAGATCCGAGAAAGGGATTCTACACAGCTCTTAACTGGGACACCTTCAACGAAATCAAGGGGGCGGAGGCCAATTTCTTCAGAATTTCATGGCAGGGCGAAAATGACATCAGCCTGTTCGACTGGCTCACGTTCAATACGGCCGGAAGATTTGCGAAGCTCCTCACGATAGGAAGCAACATCAGCATACCGATAAACGAGATGCTATTCCTAGGAGGCGGCGATACGATACGCGGATTCGATGAGGATTCTTTAGGACCTGCGGACGCAGCAGGTAAGCCGGTCGGAGGAAGACTGCGTTGGATCTTCAACGAGGAGATGCGCATACGCGTGATGAAAAATTTTCAGCTGGCGGGCTTCTTCGATATCGGCAGCCTCACCGATTCATTTGGTGCAATCAATTGGAATACGGTCAGGAGATCGGTAGGCCTCGGTATAAGATATGTAACGCCGGTAGGACCCATACGCGTCGACTACGGCTTCAAATTGGATCGCAAGACCGGCGAATCACGCGGAAGGGTGCATATCACGTTCGGTTATGTGTTTTGAGCTATAGTCCATTGTCAATCGTCACCAGTAACGATCGTTACTTCTTCCCCAGCTCCTCTGGATTTAAAATAATTCGGCGTATTATTTCGATATCGATGGGTTTGCCTGCGAAGAAATCTTCAAAAAAATCATTGGCTGCATAATAGAAGAGTCCAATCATCTTCAACTGCGAAAGCATGAACTGAGCCTTTTCCTTCTCGGCCCCACTTAAAGTTATCTTGGCTTCGCTCACTCTGGCCCGCGTTCTCTCTATCGTCGTTATCGCGTCGGACAAGGTTCCATAAATCCTCTCAAGAAAATCACGCAGCACCTTCTTCGGGTAGCTCCTCTCGGCTGCGTAGTAATCCCTTCGCGACCCCTTAACCCAGACCTTGCGAACAAGATTATAATCCTCGAGCATCCTTATATTTATGGATATATTGCTCTTTGAGACTGAAAGCCTATCGGAAATTTCGTCCAAGGAGAGCGGATCGTCGGAAAGAAAAAGCAGTGCATATATCTGGCCGCCGACTTTGTTTATCATCCCCAAAAGCGCCGATGAAATTTTTCCGGCTCCCTGGATAAAGGTATCCATCGCATCATCTAGAGTGACCGGTTGATCTGAAATAATCTTTTTTTTCGAAGATTTTACCACAGGACCTCCTTTTTCCACCAGTCACGATTCACGAGTCACCAGTAACGGTTTTTAACCCGCACACGCCCCCTCTTCCACCTTCGCGGAAAATTCTGTGAGGGGAACTCCATCGAGTGCGTGCGCCCCCGCTATTCCAAAGATATCGAGAACCGTGCTGAATATATCAGTGCTACGCATCGGGCCTTCCCTCAGCACAACGCTCGACAACAGCGGCACTATGATATGTTCGGAAAGAAGCGAGCCATGAGTATATTTTCCCGCACCATCATGTGATGTGGAAAGCAGTGAAACTCCGGAAGCAGCGCTTGTGACGATATCACCAGCCCTCTTCGATCTAAAAAGACCGAGAAGCTGCACTATCGCATCCGGATAGGCGCTCTCCCAGCTGCGTTCAAGTCCCGAAGAGGCATCGAGTACCTGACCCTGCCCTACATATCCGAATGGATCCTCTCTGGTCAGATAGGTTATCCTGCCATCGGCATCCTCGATGATCCTGGCTTTTCCGCGCGAGCTCTGGACGATTATTCCGCCTTCGTTGCTGCGGCCAGCCACGATATCGATTTCAGCTTTCTCGATTAGAGACCCTACGATTCCCTTTCTCTCGATATCCTCGAAAAAGTTTCTTTCATCCCAAGAACCGCCCTTCTTGAAGTACAGATTCGCCATCGAAGTCCCTGAGGGTAGAGAGATCACGTCGCTCTCTTGCCAGTCCTTCAAATTCCCAGATGAACCGGCGACCTTTCCCCTCTTGGAAAGAAAATTCTTGAGATCAAATCTCTTTTTTCTTTCGACCAGAGAACAGTCCGGGACGAAAAAAAGCGCGGTCCTGTCATAAAGTCCGCGGTCTTTGAGTATGCCTATTGCCCCGCCTATGTACTCATCCAGTCTGCGGTAAGAATATTTCACCGCCTCTTCGCTAGCCTCCTCCGGATTCAAAAATGCCGCTGGCGGAAATGAATAAAATACAAAATCGGTCTCCTTCCTGGCGGCCGAGGAAAACCAGCCCAGAGCCGCATTAGCCGCAGCATCCAGGTCCGCCGCGCTTCTTGCTTTCTGGAACCTGCTGAGCGTGCTGAAAAAAGACATGTCGCGCACCAGCCCGCATCCGCGATTGAGCGGGCCGAAGATATTGGCGGCCTGCCGCGAATATTCGAAGATCGTACGAACGGAGTTTGAAAGATCGTGATCCATCGCGTAGGTTCCCCAGCCATCGTAGTCGCGAAACCTATTCATAGAAAAAACTTTTGAGCTGGAAATAGACCTGTCGAACCATCTGATTCCGGGTATATCGCATGTTCCAGGAAAACACCCGGTTATGTAAGGGGCAATCGCCGTTCCCGCCGTAGATGGAAAGGATCCGCACAGCTCGTATTTTCCGCCGCGCGAAGAGATGTGTCCTGAAAGATTCGGCAGCTCTCCGGAAGTTAACATCGAATCAAAAATTTTTCTGTCAACTCCACCTATGTTGAAGATGACCACATGGGCGAATCGCGCTTTGCTCCTGTCGTATCCGTATCTCGCCTTCTCCCACAGCTCCTCGCGGCCGCTGTGCGTGGTGAGTTTGGAGAGGATCTGCACCATCGTTTCCTTGCCGCGCTTGTCCTGCGTGTCCAGCGCGTTCATCACGAATATCGTCCTGTAGGCGGAGGTCCAGATCGTCATCGCCGCTATGAATATCGTGGAGCCTATCACAAGAACCGGCGCAGGGTTGTGCCACCAATGCTCCAGAATTACATCGGCGACCGGCTGCATGATCGCAGCCACACCCATGTAAACTATCCTCTCCGGACGCTGCATGACCCCAACCGCGCAGTCGATTCCAAGCGCCTCGCCCCTCGCTCTGGTGTAGCTCACCATCGTAGAGGCGATCATCGCTATTATGGCGATCGGCATTATCCATCCATCCCTGAAATAATATGCGATCCCGAGGAAACAGGCCGCTTCCCCAACTCTGTCGGTGACAGAATCAAAGAATGCGCCGGAGCGTGTGCATTTGCCGGTTATTCTCGCGACACGGCCGTCGAAGAAATCGAAGCTCGCCCCGAATACCATCGCCCATCCGGCATAGCCAAAGGAACCTATGGCGAAGAGAAGTCCTGAAATCGCAGCGATAAAAAGCCCCATGATGGTTATCATGTTCGGGCTTATGCGCAGTTTGATCAGGAAGCGCACTATCGGATCAGTGGTCCAGAACCACCATTCTCTGGTCGTCGAATCGAGAAAGCTGGAGCCCTGATTTTTGGCGCCGGCGAACTCCCTCTTTTTCTTCTTTGAAAACCAGATGTGGTACATGAAAAATGAGCTGACAAGGACCGCGTTTATAACAAAGAGCGGCCCGAGCGTTATCCAAATTTTGCTTATAGCAGGCATGGCGGTAGTAAAAATCAGATTGAAGGGTTTTGGTCAATAGGATTGACTGCAGGCAAGTTTAAAGGTCAACGGTGGATGGTGAAAGGTTGAGGTTAAGCAAAAATGGTTTTTCTTAACCTCGGCCTCAACCTTAACCTGTTTTTTAGGTCAATGGTCTATGGTCCATTGTCAATCCTCACGGTTGTTACTGGATCCTCGATTACACCACTCGAGGATGACAAACACGGTGTCATTCCCGCATGCCTTAGGCGGGAATCCCGTTCCGACATTTTCGGTTTTCGATCATCAAACCTCGATCCTCGACCATCGAATAAAAAAAGGCCCCCGTTTTCACGGGGGCCTTTTGTTTTACACCTTACATCTCTATAGCTTCAAACTTTAGAAGTTATAGACGAAGCCCATGACTGCGCCGAACACGTACTGCGTCTCACCTGCACCTGATGTCGGCTTCACGATGTCAAAGCGGCCTTCGAGCTTGAACTTCGCACCGTCGGCAACCGCGTATCCGCCGCCAAGAGCGATTTCATGCACCTGTTGCTTTATG
Organism: Myxococcales bacterium; assembly: GCA_012513515.1. Taxonomy (NCBI): domain Bacteria; kingdom Pseudomonadati; phylum Myxococcota; class Myxococcia; order Myxococcales; species Myxococcales bacterium. Next base: position 22,605 of record JAAZCA010000031.1, read on the forward strand.
CCAGTACCGATGTAGTCGATAGGGCCGTTGGTACCCTGACGCTGCATCGCCATCGAATAACGGAGCGTTCCATCCCACACATCGGAGAACACATAGTGCAGGTTGAGGAGACCGGCGAAGGTATTTAGGTTCTCGTCCACGCCAGGAACGAGGGCGTTATCACGACGATAGATTCCCTCGAGACCGAGAGCGAAAGACTCTGTAAGCCACCAGTTGATATCTGCATCCACGCCAAAGCTGTAGTGCCTGTTGCTGCTGCCATCGGAAGGCCCGAAGAACGGGGAGATCCCGAATGTGCTCTCTGTTCCCTCTTCGCCCCAGTTGAAACCGATTCTGGCGCCGAGAGCCGGCATGTTAGCGGTCCTACCAAAGTTATCGTCGTTGATGATCCTATTGGCAGCCCAGAAGTGCAGGTCAACCAAATCGGAGAAAGCATAGTAGATCTTTGCACCGGTGAGACCGACCGGACGGATCTGCGAGCGGATGAGGATGGTCTGGGAGATCAGATCGTTGTCAGCTACATCTACGGACTCGAAGCCGATCGGGGCGTTGAAACGACCGACCAAAAATTCTACGCCGTTACCAGCCGGGATGTTCGCGGTGGCATAGGCCTGTTCGAGTACGAAAGCCTGGGTGCCAGCAGCAAAGGAATTCACCCTGCCGAAGTCGAGGTCAGCGCGAAGACGTACGTTCTCGCCGAAGGACTTCATGATGTCGAGTTCCACGCCATCGAGGAAGAAACCGAAATAGTGCTTCTTGCTCGAGTCAGCCCCCATGTACTTGCCCATCGGGCCAGGACCGGTCAGCACTCCATCTACACCGGTAGCGATTTCCGTGTTGGCCTTGTCATTGTGGTACTGATAACCCATGCCGGTTACGATGCTGCCGGACATTTCAAAACCGCCGCCTACGTACTTTTCCTGCGCGTTGACGTTGGCCGCAAAAAAGGCCAGGCCGAGCGCTAAAGCTATAACTAGAATCTTTTTCATTGTTTAACTCTCCATTTTTCCTTTCGCCCCAAGTGACGTGACAATTCACGTTACCCGGGACTATTTACTGCAAGCTAGGATGTCGGACTATATTAATTTTATACGCGGACTGGCCGATTCGGAGAGTTTCACCACCTTTCCCGACCCGATTTCCGCTAATCGACTATTGAGTTTTCAACTGCAGTTCCGCTCATCTAGCGATTCGAAACAACTCCGTCAAGCTACAAAAAAACCTGCTACGCGAGAGCTGGGAATATACGCGGGAGTGTAAAGAAAGTTCTAGGCCTCTGCAAGGATAACCTTGTTCTAAAAAGGAATTTTATCCTTAAAATTAAAATATAGCTAAAAAGGATCATTTTTCCCTTGACTGATGGGAGGCGGAGCAGCTAAGTATTTGAAATCATGACAATAAATCCGAGTTCCTATAGGGTGCTGGTCGTCGACGACGAGCCGGAGATCCATGCCGTGCTTGGAAAACTCCTCTCCCGCGAGGGGTATAACGTCGAAAACGCGTATAATGCGGAGGAGGCCTTCCAGTCGATAAAGGAAAACAGACCGGATCTGATCATCCTGGACATAATGATGCCCAAGATCTCCGGGATAGAGGTCTGCAACCGCCTGAAGGCGGATGAGTCAACAAGCGATATCCTTATATTAATCGTCTCCGCGCGCGATGCGCAGCGCGACCGCATCGAGGGGCTCTCCCACGGGGCCGACGATTACGTTTCGAAGCCCTTTCACCTTCGTTCTCTGGTGCGCAAAATCGAGCACATGCTGGAGAAGCGCGATGAAGAAAAGTTTCAGAAGGAAATTGGAAGATAGACAAAAAATCGGGCGTAAGGAAAACCCGACCATGTACTGACATAACTTCGACCATGGACAATTGACCATCGACCAAAACATCAAGAAGCTAGAATCTGGAAGCGAGTTACCAGTCACGGTCGTTGCTGGATCCCCGATTAAAGCACTCGGGGATGACACCATGAATGTCATTCCCGCATGATTTAAGCGGGAATCCAATTCCGACATTTCACCAGTCACGAGTTACAAGTCACGAGTCACGGAATCTTATTTCACTTCAAAAACCCCCGACACTGCAACGCAGGAATTTTTAGGAAGACTGGTGACGCCGTAGGCGTTGCGAACGTGCTTTCCATATGGGCCGAATATCTGCACGAATAGCTCGCTTGCACCGTCTGCAATCTTCTCGTGATGTATACAGTCAACCCCAGTAGCGATATGAACTTCGAGCTTCACTACGCGTTTTATCTTGTTGATAGTTCCGCCGAGGGCGCTTTGCACTATCCCAAGCATCGCTATAGCTGCCGTCTTCGCGGCGAGCTTGGCGGTATCGGGCTTTATTTCGATGCCGACCTTTCCGGAATACTGCAACTTTCCATCTACGTATGGAAGCACGCCGCTGACGTGGAGAAGTTTCCCCGAGGTAACGAAGTTGACCGTATTGCCTATCTCTGCCGACGGCTCCGGAAGGTCTATGAAAAGCTCATCCAACTTGTCGTCAAAATTCATTGAACCCCCTCTTCCGGGGACACAAACGGTTTATGTCCCCCGATGGAAGCTATTTTTTTGATTTGTAAAAGAATATGAAGATGAGCAGCGGCGTCCCTTTGAGCTGCCTATAAGCCTGGATTTCCTCGCTGGCGAATTGACCGCGCATCGTCTCATCGACAAAAACCTCGCGCACATCGACAACGCGAAGATTCGCAGCTTTGCAAATCCTATAATAATCCTCGAACCTTCGCACCATGGAGTCCGCAGGACGAAGCTTGCCTGAGCCGCGCTTTGTATAGAGGCCGAACGGGTGATAGTCCACAAGCACGCCCTGCCCTCCGCGAGAAAGCACCCTCCCCATTTCGGAAAGCGCCCTGCTTAAATCCCCCTGAATCGGGGTGGCCATCCTCGCCAGCAGATATGAGAAACTCTCCGCCGGAAACGGAAGCGCCTGTGCAGTGCTGCGGACGATATATCCGCGCGAGATATCCCCCTGCCGCCCCACCGAGCCACCGCCTATCTCTACCGCCACCGCCAGCTCGGCCTGACGCGCGAGAAGCTTCGAGCCGTATGCCGCAGGCCCCTCTCCGAGCTCCAGCGTAGTTTTACCGGAAAGATCGGGGATATAGCGCTCCATGATCTTATTTACAGAGAGGTCTATGAGCTCCTTCAGCTTCGGATAGTCCATCAGGCTTTCGACGGAGAGTATCGGCTGCACCCCGCTTCGGATGCTCGTCTGGACCTTCACCTCTTTGGCCTTGCCGATAACCTTTTCGATGAAGGTGCCGAGCGTGAACATCGACTTCTTCAGAATTTTTTCGAGCTGATCGGACATAACATATATCTATATTAAAGCGGCCTCGCGGACAATTGTTTTATGAAAGACAAGCGATCAACGGTGAAGGGCGAAAAATACGGCGTAAGGGAGACTTCGACCATGGACTATCGACAATTGACCAAAGATACGTTTATACTACGCCATCATTATAGTGGAGGAGAAAAGAAATGAAATTCGTCACAACCCCGGAAGAAAAAGTTCTCGCAGACAAGTGCGATATTCTGGCCATCGGATGCGTACAATCCAAATTAAAAGGTAAAACTATACCTTCCTTCGGGCAACTTTTAAAAATATCTGACGAAAAACTTTCCGGCGAATTGATGAAACAGACCAGGGTCGAAAAATTTACGGCAAAAAAATCCACATCGATGACGCTCTTCTCGGCAGGGCTCGTAGCGCCGAGGTACATAATGCTGTATGGGCTGGGCGAACGTCAGGAAATATCCCTCGACGACATAAGAAATTTCGCTTCCGCCGCAACCCGCAGCACCGAGAAAATCCACGGCAAGAAATGCGCAGTAGTCCTGCCCAAACTTCCATCATCCATCGAGCTTCCTGATGCGGCACGTGCAATAGCCGAAGGGACGATGCTAGGCTCGTATGCTTATGAAAACTACAAGAGCGACGAAGATGACAAGCACGAACGGGTCACGGAGGTTTCAATCACCATCGATCGCCCGTCGGAAAAATTCAAAAAGGCACTCGATTTCGGCGCAGCTCTGGCGGAGGCAACCGTTCGCGCGCGCGATATGATAAACACACCCGCCAACTATATGACCCCGTCGCACCTGATCGTCGAAGCGAAGCGCATAGCCAAAACAGCAGGGCTCTCTTGCACGGTCTATGACAAAAAACGCATGGCTGATGAAAAGATGGAATGCATACTCTCGGTGGCAAAAGGCTCTGAGGAACCTCCCGCCCTGATAATCCTCGAATATTGCCCTAAGAAAAAACCGAAGAAGCACGTTGTTCTGGTCGGGAAGGGAGTGACATTCGACGCAGGCGGAATTTCGTTAAAGCCTCCACAGGGGATGCCGACGATGAAGGATGACATGGCTGGGGCGGCCGCCGTCATCGCCGCGATGTCAACGATTGGAAATTTCAAGCCGGGCATAAAGGTGACAGCTATCATCCCGGCTGTTGAAAATCTTCCCGACGGAAAGGCGCTGAAGCCAGGCGACATAATCCGCGCAAAAAACGGCAAGACGATAGAGATCATAACGACTGATGCCGAAGGGAGGCTTATCTTGGCCGATGCCCTGGTTCTGGCCTCCGAAATGAAGCCCAGCGCGATAGTCGATCTAGCGACGCTGACCGGTGGCGCGCTTTACTGCTGCGGCGAGCTCTATTCGCTTATCATGGGAAATGACGAAAGGCTGATCGCCAAAATGATGGCTGCGGCGAAGAGTTCCGGCGAGCCAATGTGGCAACTCCCGATGGTAGAGGAGTACAAAAAGGGTTACACATCCGGAATCGCAGACCTGAAAAATTCCGGCAAGAGCAAGGCACAGACAATAATGGGGGCTATTTTTCTTCGCGAATTCGTGGACGAAAAAATTCCGTGGGCGCATATCGACATCGCCGCGTCCAGCTGGACCGAAGAAAAACTCCCGCTTTCTGATCTCGGCGGCACTGGCGCGATGACAAGATCGCTCATCGAATTTGTGATGAAGTTCTAAGCAGTATTGTTACGCTCTTTTGAATCTGCTTATTCCCAGGAATTCAAATGACGGCGCGCGTTCGACCGTGCGGGCAGGTTTTTCCAATACTTCAAGATCGCGGCGAGGATCGGATCCCCTCACCATTTCATCCACCGGGGCATTCGGGGCAGCCCCCACCTTCTCCATCGCATCAGCTGCAAAGGAAAAAAAGAGGTCTCCCTCCCCCTGCTCTCCAACCTTGGACGGATCGCTGGAAACGAGCCACTCTATTTTGGCTACGACTCCCGTCTTCATCTTTGGGAACTCTCCCTTTGCTTGCTCTCTGTTATTGTTATCGACAGGAGGGCGGCTGAAGTTGCTAGGAAAATCAAAGTGTTCTATCTTCCGGGGAGACAAATGGCTTATCTCCCCAATTGGAGGGGCTTAAAACGCCTTCTTTTTGGAATAGGTACCGTTTGTCTCCCCCGAAGAGAACTTGGCTATGAATGATGAAGGGTCCATGTCGCTTCTTATGCCGAGGCGGGTTAGGGAAAAATCATATTTTACCGGATCTTCCGGGGAAAATTCACGAAGAGAGGCGGTGATCTCAGCGGCGGTCTTGAAATCGGCGCTTTTTCTCGATGTAAAGCCGATTGAGGAGCATATCCTGTACATATGCGTATCGAGGGGAATGATCAGCTTCGAGGGGGGAATTCCTCTCCAAAAACCGGGATCGACCTCATCACACCTCACCATCCACCTCGCAAAGAGGTTCAATCGTTTGCAGGCGCTCCCCGAAATCGGCGAAGGAAGAAGATATCCAAGCGGTTTTTCAGCCAATTTATTCATGTTATCGACAAATTTTGCCATAGCCGCGGAGATATCCGCCGCAGAAGCCGAAAAACCATCGCAAAAGCATCCCTCCAGAGATCCAAACCTCTCCACCGCTCCCTTTACTGCAAATAGCATAGATGCAATTTCATCCCCAGTCGTAAAACGATGTTTAAAGTCCTTAAAAAGCATTCTCATCGACTTAAAATTGTTATTTTCAATAAAATTTGACGGATTTTTAACCAAATTTAGGACTTTTTCGACACTTTTTAATATCTGCGCTACCCTGCCATATGCAAGCGAGGACGCAATGAGAGCGACGATCTCTCTATCGACCCCTTCACTGTAGTTGTACAAAAACTGAAGCGGATCAGGGGAGACGTATTCCCGCCGATTTAGACGGCAGTAGAGCTCATCGAGATCCTTTTTCGATATCATGGACATTGATATGCCTCATACTAGGAATTACTCCTGATAAACAAGTATTTTTTAGAGGAGAGGTGCCCTTTCTGTCCTATGAGGGAAAAGGGAAAAGGGCAACTAATTTGAAAAATTGACGATAACCATACCGGAGGAGTTCGCTAAATGCCGCCAAAAATCAATATCAAAAGGAGTCTGCTCGGCGGATTGGTCCCCAATGAGTTTCAAACCGACGTGGCCCATATGGTCGATTTCGCTCATAACGGCCTCCCTTTACAGCTCATCCGAAGTGGAGAGCCGGTCGAGCCGATACATCAAGATCATAAGATAGCGAAACACAACAACTGCAACGGCAAGGAGGAGTGTCTCGCCGATCACTATTTCGGAAGTTTTTTCGATGTGAAAATCGGAATATCCGAACCGCCCCCCAGAATCGCAGCCGCAATCTTTGAAGATAGGACAACGGCCCTGAAAACCACCGAAAGATACCCAAAAAGCTACATCGAATCGTTGATGATCTGCCCGAGGCCTGCGGCGTTTAACACCGGCGCACACAGGATCGTGGTAGTCTTCTGGACCTCAGCTGAAAGATTTGCCGCGGCCTTCGAGGAGGGGGGGAGCCCTCTTCGCCCCAAAGATGAAAACTTCTTCGTTGACGGCCTGACTCCCAAGGCGGAGGAGATGCTCCTAAACCCTATATTCATAGAAAATCAACTTCTCCCCTCCATCGTCGAGGCGATGACGGGCCAGCAACTTTTCAAGGATGCACATAATTTCTTAATAAAAGTAAACAATCCCTCCAAGAATTCAGGCCACACCGGTCACTGGTTTGAAGGGTGCCGCCCTTCTAACTTGATGTATAAATATTAAAAGACCGTGCTACAGTTTGATAGCTCGATAAAAAGTAACCGCCATGACTGGTGACTGGTAAGCGGTCGGAACCCCGCGGTAGCGGCGGCTTAAATCATGCGGGAATGACGGCGTAACAAAAACCTGCGCCATTAACGAGGTTTTTTAGGATTCGCGCCCATGATCCTATTCGCCCAAGATTGTGTGCGTTCTATAAAGCGCCTTTCTACTCCATCAGCAGATACGATTTGAAGAGAACCCACACCTTTGATCTTCATCTTGGATCTTATGATCTTCTCAACGTTATCCCTGCTCATGCCCCCAGTAAGTGGGATCCTCACCTTGAACTTCCCTGTCGGGGTATCTTCTAAATCACACCAGTCTATCTTCACGCGATCATTTAACAGAGCTTCGAGCACGCTTTGCATAACTCCCTTATCTGCAAATTCTGTTCTCTCGACCACAACATCCATAAATGTGACTTTGCCCACGTAGGGAGGGGGGGTGCCCCTGTAGGAATCCTCGAGCGTGGAGAAAAATTCGTCCACCGCCTCCAACTTGCTAGGCTCGTCGATAGGCATCTCGAATTCAAGCAAGGCCTGCTGTGATTCTCCAACCCTTTCGAATTTTACGGATGAAAAAGAAAGCCCGTAGTCAAACGCCGACAAAAGTATGTTTTTGAGAAGCGATGAGTCGTGACGAAGGAGAAGTCTGGCCGAAACTTTTTCGTTACGATCGTAACGCGTAAAAAGTATCGAATTCGCCATTATCCTGCTCTTGACTTCGTTGACAAAATCCTGCCGCCAAGCTCCAGAAGTTTTAGAAATTTCAGAAGCTTTACGAAAAGCCCCAAGCGTTATAAAGAACTCTTCCTCAGTTTTGAATCCCAATCTGCGATAGAGACGCTCAAACGAAAAAAGGAAGGTCGGGCTGGCAGTCCCAAACTTCCTTCCCCCCTGTGAATTTATGAGCTCCTCCTTCACCTCGGATGATATCCTAGCCAGCTCAGCCTTGCCATGTCCGGAAAGGTACTCCTTATTTATCTTTCTGGGATCAAGCGAGAAATTCTTCTCTGCGACGGTTGCAGCATATAACATCATCGCCCTGGCGTAGGGGGTTTTCACAATATGGATCCTTGTGGGAAATATAGAATGGCCCCTCGTTTGGAAATCGAACCTCTGACCGGATTCGATACGGGACTCAAGTTTTTTGGACGAACCTTCCAAAAAACCCACATCGGCATAGAGAGCGGAAAATGCGTCCCTCGCAAAGGCGGCGTCAAGCAGGGATGGTTTTCTATCTTGGCTGCCGGTAACGATCTTCAAAATCTTTCCGTTGGAGTCATCGATGACGAAAAAAGTTCCGGACGAATGAATCCCATCTTTTTTCGCTTTAAACAGGGTTCTGGGAGGGTCTATGTCCGACGAGGTCGTTAGCTGCACCGTTTCCCCTGTTTTATAAGCGCCATGAGCTGCGGAACCGAACTCGGCATTCATGTGCATGGCCGACGTTCTTACCTGTACCTCCAGGAGATATCCGCTGGAATCCTTATAATAGGCGTGTAGGGACTTATACCCGTTTGCCTTTTGTTTAACATAGATGTAGTCGTCGTAATGCTCAGGTAGATACTCCCAGCCGCGGGCGGTGAAATAAGCTTTGACCTCCTCCATCGCCTCGTAGCACATTTCGTCGCGATCGTCATTTATTATGATCCTAATTCCGTTGGTATCGCGGTTATTCCCCTTCTTATCACGTCTGACACGGGCACTGACAGTTGTCTTCATGCGATGCTCGATATAGTGACCGATGCCTTTAGCATCCAAAGCATCCCTGAGCTCCCTTGAAATTTCTTCCAGCCTGGCATTGGACGATCTCCTATCCATGCCGACCTGCTTGCGGAGATGTTCTTCCATTTCCTCGTAAGAGAATGGCTCCAGATGCCGGAATGCGACGTCCTCGAGGGTTCCTCCATCCTGGCTAAAACCGAAATATTTCAGTATCTGCGATGTGACGAAACGAGATCGCTGCATCTTCTCCTCGCTCTCGCGGTCGAGGCCGGAAGAAGGGCGCTGAGATAAAAGCCCTGCGTCGACTGTGTCCTGAGCCGCGAGAAGCATCAACTCCTCGTGGCTGTTCGAAATCGCGAATAGAAGGCTCATGAGACGGCCGTACTGATTCTTGTCAGACCAGTCGCAGGTAAAGGATTTTGTCCTCTCGAGCTGGCTCAGTAATTTTTTAACCTCCGATTTACCATTCCCGGAGATAGAATAATCCTTCTTTCCGGAGATCAGCGCGGCGGCGATCGCGGGAGTGGAGGAGTCCCAGCTGGCGAGTAAAAACGCACATCGCAAATTTCTTATTTGGCTATCGGTGGAAAGAGTGGAAAGGTTATCAAGCGCACTTCTGACAAGTTTGAGGTCCTTATGCCCCAGCTTTTCGAGCCGTTCGAGGAGCTTCTTTTTCGGCTCAGAGGTATCATCGGGATCATGGTCAGGAAAACCATAAAGCCCCGCAAAAATCTCTGAGGACTTCAATGCAGCGCTGGCAGCGGCATCGCCGGAGGAAAAGATCGCAGCCCCGGATCCCGCATCGCCTGCAAAGGCCATCGCGTGAGATGGAGCAAAGATTGATCCGGCGGAAATGCCATGCGGCGCACCATGAGCGAACCTTTTGCAAAAATTTTTAACCTGGCAAATGGTGAAAACTGGAGCGCTTGAGCTCCCAGCCTGCCCGGCGAAAGCCACAGGAGCGAAAGAGGCAGGCGTTGCGGCAAAAGGAAAATTAAAAGGCTTAAGCACAGGAAAACGCATAGTCCCCTGCTTCTCGGCTTCCTGCAAAAAAAGTTGCGTACTTCTTTCGGGGAGGCAAACGATTCGCGCCACTATAAAAAAGATACATATCAGCGACTTAACCGGTTCGGCCAGTCCATGCAAGCGAAAATACTTAAGTAACCTCCGAAAAATCAGCAAATTCAGAGCGCCTCTAAAAACCATGCGCTTGTCATCCCCGAGTGACGGAAAGGTCGTCATCCCCGAATGACGAGAAGGTTGTCATCCCCGAGTGGTATAATCGGGGATCCCGCAACAGCCGTGAAGTGGGAAAAACAGAAGCTAGAAGCTAGAAAAACCTCGCCTGTAGAAATCTCGCTTCTCGCTTCCAGATTCCAGCTTCTTGATGTTTTGGTCGATGGTCAATCGTCCATGGTCGAAGTTATTGTTGCCTCTAGCTTTTCAGAGGTTCCTTAAAGGATCAAAAGAAACAAAATCACAAACGAACAGCTTATTGCCTTGCCATGACGCGCTGCGTGGAATAGTCTGTGGGCATTCAAATTCGCTCTTTCATAAAGTTGCCCGCAAAATGTCCATTCTCCTTTGAACCGAATAAAACGAGGGAGGGGTTATGTATTGTGGGGGAAAAGAATCGCCAAACGGAGTGCGCCTTACAAACACGCAGGTAAATGCGTTCACCAGATTTTTGAAGATTGGTTGGAATGTCGGTCACGAAGATCAGGGGACCCCTATAGATCTCTCGCTTTTCGATTCTTTCCACTCGCTGGATCAATACCGTTACTCCCTTTTCCCAAATCGCATGAAGCCATTTCAGTTCGGATATGATCTGGGCTATAAAAATTTTCTGGAAACAAATAGACGCGGATTCTTTGACAAGTTCTCCCCGGACTTCAATCTGGATGCCCTGCAACTTAGACAAAAAATTCCATGGCCGATAGAAATAATTCTACCCAGCGCCAAGATACTCATTGGATTCGATTTCATGAATAAATATCCCAGCGAAAAAAGCCTGACGGCCATGGGGTGGGAGGAAGGGCAGCTCGACGACAACCTGAGCTCCGGCGTAGCGAAACAGTTTCAAATATCGTTCTGAAAATGTCAGATGTTGTGGAGCTTCATCCCAAGCCAGACGCTTCTGCCCGGCTCTGGAAATCCGAACTCGCTCATGTTATTCGCATCGATCACATTTCGCACCGACAGCGAGAGCTCAAGCCACTTGAAGGGGTCGCTCGTGATCTTCACGTCCCAGCGCTCGCTGGATCGGAGACTGGCCCACACCCCGCTTTCTGGATTAACATAAGGGCGCGGACCGGTGACGATCAGGCTGCTCGATACGCTGAATAGATCGAGTGGCTCCCATGCCACGGAAAATCTGCCTTTGTGTTCCGGCCTGTACTCAAGCTGACTTGCAGGATGTGAACTCGAAAGTTTTCTGGCAAAGAGGTACTGATACCCCATATCTATGTTCAGGTCGCATCCGTCGAATTTGAATTCGATCGCCACCTCCGTCCCGGCTAATCGCGCTCTACTGCTATTTCGCAACTGGTAGAGATCCGGCGAGACAAGCTCCCTCAATATCATATCGTAAATCTCGCTATCGAACACGCTGATCCTGAAGGTGAGCCATTCTAGCGGAGTCACAGTCGCATCGAGCGAGAAGTTCCAGCCCTTCTCCGCTCCCAAATTCGGGTTTGGAAGATGCGATCCGAACGCATCAGCGAACCTCTCCTTCAGCGTTGGAAATCTGGCGCGCCTTGCAACGGAGAGACCGATCATAAAAGCATCGGAGGGTGAAAATTCGACTGCAAAGAGAGGGCTCACGGTCATCTGATTTTTAGTCTCTATCAGCGACGGAAAACTCTGTGGAATCTCCGAATCTATCTGAAGGCCGGTCTTTATGCTCCAGATCTCATCGAGCGCCCAGTTGATCTGTGGAGATATGGTGACGAGCCAGCGTTCATAGCTGATCGAGCCTGCGGCGCCCTCGCTGCTCTCGGTATGCTTCTCTAGCCTGCCTCCAGACCACAGAAGCAGTTCTATCTTCTTCATCCACGGCGGGCTTATTACGAAAGCTCCCTGCAGTACGCCGCCAGCGGCGATGTCGCTATGGCGGGATGTAAATGAGCTGGGGAAACCTTGCGAACTGTATGAAGAATCGTCGTAGGATTTCAGAGTATTGTCGAACTTGGAAAGAAAGAGCGTCTCCTTGATCTGCATACGGTCGGAAAAATATCTCCCCTCGTGCGAAGCAGAAATCGTGCCCGCACTCCAGGGATCAAAACGCCAGAAACGCGGCCTAGATACCTGCGTATTCGGAGGAACGTAATAGTCCCCTCTAACGAGGTCGGCTGAAACAAGGAGGGTGTGATTTTGCACGAGCTCTATGTCGAGTTTGCCCCCACCATATCCCATTTGAACTTCACTGCCGATTCGGTCTCCCCCTCCCTGAGTTGGAGTCGGAGTATAATCCCCGGAGAGCGGAAAGTGGTCCCGGTAATCGAAGCCGCCGTAAAGTACGTACCCGATTTTGCCTATCGTGTTGCTATGAAGAATCGACGCCCCTACCTTGCTCACCGGCGACCCATCGCCCCTAAACTCAAAATGCGGATTTTTGCTCGGCGATCTCGTGATGATATTGACTGCACCGCCGAGTCCGCCCGGGCCATAGCTTATCGAGCTGGCCCCCTTGACGACCTCAATTTCCTCCACCATGAAGGAGGGAAACTTTCCGAGGTCGAGATCGCCGTTATACGGAATGGCGGATGGAACCCCCTCTATCAGGACGGAGACCTCCTTCTGGTCGAACCCCCTCATGTAAAAAAGATGCTCGCCCCTAGTCCCGCTAACGACTTCCATCGATGGCAAATCGCCGAGTACGTCGGCAATGGTCTCTGAGCTCCCTTCGTCGATATCGCCTCTGTCAACGCGATCGACCATGGTTCCCGCCGATTTTCCCGCTATCCCGGCAGTCACTGAGATGACGCCAAGATCCACCGGCTCCCCGGCGTACAATGCGGAATGGAAAAAGATCATGGCAAGGGCCGCCATGGCTGTTCTTCCGGGAATATTCATAAAGGTGCAATACCCAATACTTCCAAAGTCCGCCGCGGTCAACCTGCCTAAAACGAACTTTTCAACTGTCCGCCCTTTTTTACATAGCAGGAGCATCTAATCGCTCTATTGCATTTATAGCGCAAGTTTGACAGGATTCCTCGCGAAACCGGAAGAACCAAGGAGGACTTAAATGGACGACCATAGGAAAATCTATCTCTCTGAAAAGGACATGGAGAGGCTTAGAAACATAGTCGGAGAGCGGCAGCAGAGCAAGGAGCTTCAGCTCCTCGCCGACGAGCTGGACCACGCCATAGTACTTCCTCAGGAAGAAATACCGCCGAACGTGGTTACTATGAACTCCAAGGTCCTCTTCGAAGACGTCGACACCAAGAAGACCTCCGAAATAACCGTCGTCTATCCGCAGCACGCTGACGCAGCAAATCGAAAAATATCCATACTGGCACCGATAGGAGCTGCGCTCATAGGCCTCTCCGTTGGCGATACCATAGAGTGGCCCCTTCCGGGCGGAAAGAAAAAGACTCTACGAATACTGGAGGTGCTATATCAGCCGGAGGCGGCAGGAAGACGGGACCTATAAAGGAAGCTCAGAAAAATGTCCATGGAACAATTGTTAGCACTGGCAGCGGTTTTAATCTTCGTAAGCGTGGTATCAAGTAAGATTTCCGACAAGTTTGCCATTCCGGTTCTGCTGATATTTCTCGCCGTGGGGATGCTCGCCGGTTCCGAGGGAATAGGCGGCATATTTTTCAACGACACCAGAATAGCCAAATCCATAGGCGTAATCGCGCTGATCTTCATAATATTTTCCGGAGGTTTCGACACGGACTGGAAGGAGACCAAGCCGGTGCTCTGGCATGGGGTTCTGCTTTCGACAGTCGGCGTCTTCATAACCGCTGTGATCACCGGATTTTTCGCCATGTATGCCCTTGGCTTTTCGCTTCTCGAAGGGATGTTGCTGGGCTCGATAGTCTCATCGACGGATGCCGCTGCGGTTTTCAGCATCCTGCGCTCAAGAAACATCAGCCTGAAGCCGCCGCTCAAAGCCCTTCTTGAATTTGAATCCGGAAGCAACGACCCCATGGCCGTTTTTCTCACTCTCGGAATAATAGGAATAATTACCTCGTCGGCCGAGATCAGCGCATCGACTCTGATACTAAAATTCCTTCTGGATATGGGCGCGGGCGCTCTCATCGGTTACCTGATGGCAAGATTCAGTATCTTTTTCATAAACTTTCTGAAGCTGGAATACGAAGGGTTGTATCCGGTAATAATGATATCGCTTGTATTGCTTACCTACTCCGCCGCCGTCATCATGAAGGGGAATGGCTTTCTTGCGGTCTACATAGCCGGCCTAATGCTCGGTAAATCCGACATCCCAAACAAGAAGATGATAATGCGATTTCACGACGGAATCGCATGGCTGATGCAGATTGTCATGTTCGTAACTCTCGGCCTTTTGGTTTTCCCCTCGAAACTGATACCTCTGGCAGGAGTCGGAATGGCTCTGACTATGGTTCTCATGTTCGTGGCAAGGCCTGTCAGCGTATTTCTTTTACTTATTCCATTCAAACTCAGCATGCGTATGAAGACAATGGTAGCATGGACCGGTCTCAGGGGATCTGTTCCCATTATACTCGCAACATTTCCTCTGATGGCCAATATCAGCCGTTCGTCGATGATGTTCAATATCGTCTTTTTTGTAGTGATCGCATCCGTGCTTATACAGGGGATGTCGATACCATTCGTGTCTAAAATTCTAAAGGTGAACGCCCCCTTTCCAAGGCGCACCGACCACCCGATAGAATTTGAAAGAAAGGGCAAGATCGATGCGGATCTTACTGACATCATCGTCCCTTATGAATCCGAGGCGATAGGGAAAAAAATAGGCGAGCTTCCAATTCCAAAAGAACTCCTGATAGTTCTCATCTCCAGAAACGGAAAATACGTCATCCCTTCAGGAGATACCACTTTTGAGGCAGGTGACGTCCTCCTCGTTCTGGCAAGCGATCATGATTTTGCCGCGCTCAGTCGCGAGATAAGCAGGATAAAAAAGGTTGAAAAAACCCGAGATATCCAGCAGCCGTTTACATGCGTTTGAAATCTGCCTAGTATGCTGTAACCTCACAGGGAGGAAATATGAAGCTGAAAAAAGCAGTTTCACTTTTCGCAGTTATTCTAATCACGGCCATCTTCTTTTCGGGCTGCGCAAAAGATGATAGCCACTGGGGTCAGAAACTAGATGTCGATAAAAAATGGTGGAAGGTCGAAGGGCAATCTTGGGATCGCAAAAACAATCTTTTCATGGCCGTGGGATATTCCAATCCGAACTGGAGCGATAAATACGATCAGAGGAAGAGCGCAGATTTGGATGCCCGCTCTCAGGCAGCATCCTTTATGAACAGCCTCGTAAAAAATTACATGCAGGAAACGAGAAGCCACAACTATTCCTTATCTGAGAGCTTCGTCGAAATCTCAGCCAACGAAACGGTTTTGGGTTCCGTCATAGTCGCCAGAAAGTATTGGAAAAAGAGGTATCATTCTCTCGTTAAGGTCGATCTCGGCTATTTCTTTTCCAATATCTACAAGAAATACGCAGCCGATATGGAGTCGAAGATAAAAAAATCTTCCCAATCAGTTTCGGCGGAAGAGATAAGCGCGAGGGTCTCCGCTTCTGTAGAGAAACTGAAAACTTTGGAGGTTCCTGCTATTGAAAAAAGCATCGTAGCGACTCCCAAAGCGGAGGGCATAGATGAATAAATTATTGCGCTTCGCAATTTTAGTCTGCGCATTCACGTTTTTATCCTCTCAGGCATCTGCTAAAAAACCTGACTGGATAGATGGAACGTCAAAAAAATATCCCGAGCCACACTATTTCATAGGCATGGGTGAAGCGATGCTCGGAAAGGGTTCGGAAAAACAGGTTCACTCCCTCGCTGCAGACAGGGCACGCGCTGAAATAGCCAAGTCGATAAGGAGTAGCGTATCGGTGGATGAAAGATCGGGAAGAAAGGTTGAGTCTTCGGCAAAAGGAAAAAGTCGCGACCTTTCTCAGGACTCGTATCAGAGTTCATCGGTCAGGATATCGGCAGGCCAGATACTGGAAGATGTTCAGATCAAAGAGTACTACAAGGATAAAAAAGAGGGGCGTCTCTATGCTCTGGCCGCGCTCGACCGCCCGAAGGCCGCCAAGAGGCTCTCGGCAAGGCTCGATCAGGTGCTGAAAGAAATCTCCACCGAAATGGAGATGGGGCGCGAGGCGCAAGATGCCGGAAACTATCTTCCAGCGATGAAACGCTATAGCAACGCACTTTCGCTCTCCTCTGGAGCTTCCGATATCGCGGAACTAATTTCAATATTGAAGCCTGCCGGCCCGTCACCACTATCGGAGGGATTGGCCACAGCGGAGATAAAGGAGCTGATTTCGAGGCTCGGCTCGATGATCGCTTTTGAAATAAAAATAAACGACGAAAATTCTGCGATCAGACCCTACATAGTGCGCGGACTGAAAAATTACGGATTTTCTGTCGGCGCCGACACAGCCGGAGCCAAGAAATCTTATACGCTCGATTGCAGGATTGATATCATCGAAAAAGGAACGATCGATATGGGGCCGGGGCTTCTGATGAATGTGTATCAGGCAGATCTTGATGTTGAGATAACCGACACTTCCGACAGCAATGTCATAGGATCGATGACATGGTCCGCAAACGCAAACGAGAAAAGTTCGGTTGCTGCTGAAAAATCCGCAGTACGCGCGCTTGGAAGGCTCGTGGAAAAACAGATCGGCGAAAAGTTGGTGGGGATTTAAGTTAAACAAAAACTGAAAGGAAAATTTATGAAGCGATATCTATCCACGATAATTGTAATAACCTCGCTCTTCATGGTCGCATCGTGTGGAAGCAAGAGCGTCTATACGAAAGGCAAATACATCAACCCTGAAGAGGTAAAACTCCTGAGCGACAAATTCGTGGAAGCCGACCTTCAGATGATTGCAGACACCCTTACGAATTCTCTTCTCTCAAGCGATCTTGTGGCCGAACAATCTAAAAAGCCTTCGATAATAATCAGCCTTTTTACCAATGGAACCGACGAGCATATCGATATCCTGTCGCTGACAAACAACATAAGAACGGACCTGATGAAATCGAAACAGTTTCGATTCCTAAATGAGCGACTCAGAAAAAAGATGGCGGAGGAATACGAATATCAGGCCTCCGGCTACGTCGATCCCGAAACTGCCAAGATGAAGGGAAAACAGATCGGCGCGGACTGGTTGATATCAGGGCACATCTCCTCCATCAGACAACCGGTTGGAAAAGATGAGATCGTCTATTACAAGACTACGCTGGAAGTCACCGATCTCGAGACCTCTGAAATACTCTGGGCAGATGAAGTAGAGCTTAAAAAAGCATTCAAGCGCAAAAAGGTTAGGTTCTAGCAGATGAGCAAGCCTCCCCTGCGAGCTTTGTCGATTTTATTGGCGATAGCAACAATTCCGCTGGCGTCGTGTTCATCCACTTATATGAAGAGTGCGGATGGAGCCCATCGCGCCATGTATCGTGGCGATTATAAGCGTGCGATCAATCTGATAAATGCCGTAAAACCCGCACAGAAAGATGCGCTCCTTCACCTGATGGACAAGGGGATGATCCTGCACGCTGCCGGACACTACGAAGAGAGCAATAAGGTTCTTTTCGAAGCGGAGGATCTTGCAAAAGGGATACGTTCCAAGAGCCTTTCGCGCGAGGTTGGGGCTACGCTTGGCAGCGAAGAGGCGACCGAATACTCCGGCGACAATCATGAAGTCGTGATGATTGCCGTCACGAGGATGCTCAACTTCCTAATGCTTGACGATTGGAATTCAGCTCTCGTGGAAGTGAGAAGGGTTGGAAATATCGCTGCGGATTATTACGGTTCTTCAAAAAATTTCGACAACGCCTTTGCGATATATCTCTCGGCTGTTATATGGGAAACGCTGGGACACTTAAATGACGCCTACATAGATTATAAAAGACTGGCGTCGCTCAATAAAAATATCCCCTATTATTCAAGCGATCTGAAAAGTTCCGCGAAGAGGCTCGGTCTTTCAGCCAATCTACCGCAAAAGCTTTCCACTCCATTGGAAACGCCTGAAAATTACAGATCGCACGGAGCTGGCGAGCTCATAGTGATACTGCAGAGCGGGCGTTCACCGAAATTCGTATCTGAATACGTATCCGATGGGCTGATCACTATGGCAGTTCCAATAGCGTTTGTATGGCCTGACTCGCCTGCGATGGCAGATGTCATCGTAGATGGAAAAAGCATCGGCGGAACTTATCCATTCTACAATGTGTCCGACGATGTGATGCGCGCAATGAAAAGCCGTCAGAAGCGCACGCTGGTCAGAAAAATTATCAAAAGCTCTGTGCAGACCGGCCTTTATGGGGCGAGCTATAACCTGATGAAATCTGATGATTCGGCAGAACAGGGGCTCGGCCTCGCGCTTGGAATCGCCGGGCTTTTGATGTCGGCATCCGAAAAGGCGGATGAAAGGAGCTGGCGCACCCTTCCAGCCCACTATGAAATAGGAAGGTTCTATCTGAAGCCGGGAAAGAGTGAAGTCTCGGTAGTCTCCAGATCCGGGGCTAAAATAGTTTCAAAAGATGTTGAGATCTCCAAGGAGAAACCCGTCCTTATCCTTGCCCACGTCCCTTGGGACGGAATCGATACGCCAAAGAGGTATGCTGCTAAGCAGAGTGAACAAAAAAATATCTCCGAAAAGGAGAGGACCATCTCAAAGGAGATCAGGAAAAGACCCTCTGATGGAAATCTAAAAATAGATTTGGCGGAGGCAAAAATAGAGAACGGGGATTACGACATCGAAAAGCTGCTTTTGGATGGAATTTCGCAGGGAGGAGATAATATCCGCGGATATTCACTTCTTACCGTATCACTAGCTGTAAAAGGGGATTATATTCCGGCATCCAAAACCGCGCAAAAAGCAGGGCTAACATCCTATGCAGACGCACTCGCCTACGCCGGCGGTGAAAAGAGCTCCGCCCCAAAATCATCGTACTCTCCTTCGGAGGGGAGGGTCAAAGGCTTTTCAAGTTTTACGCACGGGCTCGTTGCTGAAAAAGACGGAAATCATAAGGAGGCCTGCCGACTCTTTTTAAAATCATACGAGGATGGTTTAAAAGGCAAGCCGGTTATCAAAAAGACGCTTGCCGCCCTCGGCGCCTCCGGGGATGATTTCAAGAAATCTGCTGAAGGCAGGGCCATAGCCGACAAGTTCATCGATGAATATCTCGAGATGTACTAGCCGCAATATGATCTGACAGTCCGTATTTCCAGCCACAATCCAACCTTGCAACTGCAGATTAAACATCAAGAAGCTAGAATCTAGAAGTGAGAGGCGATTTCTACAGGCGAGGTTTTTCTAGCTTCTAGCCCCTCGCTTCTGGCCTCTGTTTTTCTCAGTCACGGTTGTTACGGGATCCCCGATTAAACCGCTCGGGGATGACAACCTTTTCGCCATTCGGGGATGACGACCATACTGTCATTCCCGCATGATTTAAGCCGCCGCTACCGCGGGGTTCCGACCGCTCACCAGTTACGAGTCACCAGTCACAAGTCACGGCTGCTACTGGGCCGCCGCATCGGGCTCTTTTTCTGAAGTATCGGAAAATTTCTTCCTCATGCTATGAATGTAATCGGTACCTCTGCGGTAGAGCTTTTCGTATTTCTCATTCCATACCGGTTCTGTGAGTTTTGCATATTCCCTTGAGAATTGGTCGATATTTTCCTTCAGCTCCTTTGCGATCTTGTCTGCGGTTGCGTAAGAGAGCTTCGCGCCAGATTCTGCTATCGCTTCGCGCCAGCATTCCGGCACATCTATGATCATGCAGGGACGAAGGAGATTGTCGCTATACGGCTGCCTTCTTCTTATCGCCCTGAAGAGTTTCGAATCTCGAAGTATCTCGAGAAGTGAGCTGTCGTATACGTTCATATCGGAAGCTTGAGCAAATACACATGGCTCAGCATCCCCCTTATTATTGACGTGAAGGTAGCGCCTGCCGCCGGCGAGACAACCCCCTACCAGAGGGCCATCGCACCAGAAATCAGCCAGAATGATCGACTTCTCTCGCCTAAGCTGCAAAATACGTTCGAACCTGAGCATCCTTTGCTCAGGGGTTGGGACGAGTTCAAAGGCTGGCTCACGCCCTATAGGCATATACTGAAAGTAATAACCGACGTCGCATCCAAGATTCGAATAGTAATCGACTAGCTCATCTGAAAGCAGCATATCGTTGTTCTCACGAGTCGCTGTTCCTGAGAAACCAAATGGCACGCCAGCGGCCTTCAATTTTGCCATAGCCTTTTCGACCCTTTTGAAATGCCCCTTGCCGCGACGCCTGTCTGTCTGCTCCTCGAACCCCTCTATGCTTATGCAAGGAAGGACGTTGCCGAGCCTCGCAATTTTTTCGACGTGATCCTTCTCTGCGAGCGTTACTCCGCTGGTGTAGGTCTGAAAGTAAGCATCGCTGTGCTTCTCGAATATTTCGAAAATCCTGTCGTATATGTAGGGCTCGCCGCCGCTTATAACGAAGAAGTAGATTCCCATCTCCTTGGCCTGTGTGATCAACCTGTCGAAGGCCTCAAAGCTCAGGTCGGAATCTTTTGAATGTTCGGCAGCATAGCAGCCATAGCAGCGCAAAGGACAGCGCTGAGTCGGGCTGACCACAAGAAGAACGGGGATATCGAAGCCGAGGGCATCACGAATGGCATTTCTCTTTTTCTGCCCGGCTACGCCTTCGTTTATGATCATGTTCTCGATTATGGCGCGTTTGCAATTTGAATTAGCCCTTTTGAAGACCTTGCGCAGCGTGCAAAAAATTTTCTCGATGAACTCCTGACCGGCCGGGTAGTTGTTCTCGCCGCAGAGTTTTTTCATCGTGTTTATGACCGTCTTTTCGGGAATATATGGAAGGACTTTAAAAAGCCCCTTCACAATCGGCTTCGTGAAAGCCAGCCTAACCCTCGTTGAAGTCGGGATCGTATAATGCATCGTGCGCTCCTTTTCAATTGCGTTCAATCGGTTCTAAACGTTACAAACATCTGTTATATAAAGGGAAAATACCCGCGCCTTACTGCAACTTTTATCCCCATTTTTCAAGCTTTATATTTATAAAATGTGTAACTTCCCCCTCTTCCGGAGAGAGGGGTGGTGTGCGTTCCCCCAAAAAAACATTATAAATTAACTGGTTATTTGTGTAGACAAGAAGAATTGGGGAGAGGAGCGGTATCTCTCCCCCGAGAGAAGAGGATCGAGGCAGTGTAAAAAATCCCTCCGCGCGAGACCTTGCCGCCGGGCATCGGAGTCATTATGTATTTTATGTCCATGACCTCGAAACCCGCGCAGTCTGGATGTTCGAGCGCGGCGTTGATCCGTTCCTCCAAATCGTACGGACTGGTCGCTTCGACAACCTTGACCTTATACTGAGACATCCAACCTCCGACTGGCAGAAACTACCTGCCGATCCGTTCTATTCCATCCATGTAGGGAAGGAGGGGCTTGGGGATGAGCACGCTGCCATCCTCCTGCTGATAGTTTTCCAATATGGATATGATAGCGCGGCTTACCGCGATGGCGGTCCCATTTAACATATGCACAAAGAAAGTTTTTTTATCGGCCTCCCTTTTAAAGCGCACTTTCAGGCGACGAGCCTGATAGTCGGTGCAGTTCGATGTGGATGTCACTTCCCCCCATTCGCCGGATTCGCCACGCCCCGGCATCCACGCCTCGAGGTCGTATTTCCTGTAGGCGGGCCCTCCTAGGTCTCCGGTGCATATATCCAGAACGCGGTACGGGATACCGAGTCCCTGAAAAATTTTTTCCTCGAGGCCTACGAACTCTTCGTGCATCTCCTCAGAGCTCTCCGGAGTGGTGAAGGCGAACATCTCTATCTTTGTAAACTGGTGAACGCGGTAAAGCCCCTTCGATTCGCGCCCCGCTGCACCCGCTTCCGTTCTGAAGCAGTGCGAAACGCCGACGTATTTTTTCGGAAGTTCGGACTCGGAAAGAACCGTATCCGAAAGCATCCCGCCAAGAGTTATCTCGGCGGTGGCAATCAGGCAAAGGTCGCTGTTCTCCACGGAATAAATCTGAGTCTCCTCGCCCCTGGGATTGAAACCTATTCCGTCAAGTATCGAAGCCCTCGCAAGATCCGGCGTCATGATTGGAACAAATCCTTTGCGCCGCAGGATCGAAAGTGCGTAAGCGATAAGCGCGTTCTCCAGAAGCACCGCCTCGTTTTTCAGATAGTAGAACTTCTGACCGGCGACCTTCGCACCAGATTCAAAATCTATCAGATCGAGCTTCTCGCCGAGCTGAACATGGTCGAGCGGCTTGAATGAAAATTTTGCCGGTTCACCCCACCGCCGTATTTCGCGGTTGCCCTCCTCCCCGGCCGCAACAGGGGCAGATGGATGCGTCATATTTGGAATTTCCCGCACGAGAAGATCCAGCTCCTTCTCGACTTCGGCCAGCTCTGCGTCTGCATCTACAGCGCGCTGCTTTAATTCCTTGCCCTTTTCGATGAGTGCCGTTTTTTCCTGATCGGAGAGTTTGGCTTTCATCGACTTGGCGTTTTCATTCTGTTCGCGCCTGATCTCCTCCGCACCCTGAATCAGAGTTCTGCGTTTTTCATCTAGGGAAGTAAATCGGGCGAGATCGACACGAACATTTCTGTCGGCGCAGTTCTTGCGCACGGCATCGAGATTTTCTCTTATAAATTTCAGATCGAGCATATTTCACCAGCCAGTCCTGTGGTCTATCTGTTGAGCTCGCCCTCTATGACTTCTATGAACGACTGGGCGGGCTGCGCTCCGGAGAGCATGATTCCGTTAATAAAGAAAGCGGGCGTTCCAGTGACTCCGGCATCAACTCCCTTTCGGATACCTTCATCGACGAGGCTGGCGTACTTTCCACCATCGAGGCACTGGTCGAACTTCTTGCTGTCCAGTTTCAAATCCTTGGCGTATTTCTTCAAAGCAGGAATCTCGAGGCTGTTCTGATTGTCGAAGACCTTCTGGTTGTAATCGTAGTACTTGCCCTGATCGCCAGCGCATCTAGCCGCTTCGTGTGCCTTCTTGGCCTGGCGGTGAAAAGAAAGCGGAAAGTCCACAAAGACGTATTTCACTTTCCCCTTGTAATCCTCCATCAGCTTCCAGATGGTCGGACGAACCCTCTTGCAAAAGGGGCACTGGTAATCAGAAAATTCCACGATGCTGATCTCGGCCCCCTTGTTACCAAACACCGGAAGGTCCGCTGTATCGATATTCATTCTGGGGGGGGATAGGTGGATTTTGACTTCCGAGGCCTGACGCAAACGCGAGATCATATCCCTGCGTGCCACCGACCTCTTGGTCTGTTCCAGGTGGGCCCTGACCCTATCCTTCACTTCTTCAAAAGTCTGCTTTCCATCTTCCTTCCTGGCTTCGTAGAAGGCCTTCATCTCGGCCTCCGTAGGCGGAGTCAATTTCGCCTCAATCTCGGATGCCAAAAAATCCCCAACCTTCATCCCCTTGGCCTTTGCCGCTTGGGCTATGAGTTTCTCTTCAAGCATGTCATTGAGCACTCTTTTCTTGATCTGATATACCTGAGTCGCGACCTTCTGAAGCTGGCTTTTTGCAGCCTCGTCAAGCTCCGCCATTGTGATGACTTCGCCGCCCACAACCGCGGCATCGCCGGACTCGGGGGCAGCGCCGGTTGGCGATGGCGATGGCGACGAACATGAAACCATAGTTACAGCCAAGAACAATGAAACAAAACCTGCCACATTACGCTTCATCAACTCCCCCTTTTCCCTGTATCTAAAATTTTGCCGAAGGCTCGCAACAGGCGCATCTTCGGATATCGCTTCCCCCTTTTAAGGCGTGAAATCTATATCACAGCGATTCCCCGTGCAATGGAAAATCTGGCCTGTTTTATTGCTTTTCGGACGAACCTTTGCGGCATATAAGTAAGCTCCGACAGGGATTTTAAAGGCAGCCGACATCGCAAGGCTCTGAACTCGGCAATTGTTGCCCTGAAGGAAAATTTCTCCAAAACAGCGGCGATAAAACTTTAAAGGGTCACACAAAAAGCTCGCAACATTTTTTGGACTCCGACGATAAGTAGTATGTGAGGGTGTTGTAAGGGGGTTAGGGGGTAATAAGTGAAAGTTCTGAAGCTCTTTCTCTGCGTATTGTGCTCCATCCAAGTCGCGCTGGCATCGGCATCTGCTCTGGCCAATCCAAAAATAGATTCCTTTATAAAGACCTCCAAACTCCGCAAGAGCGCGGTTTCATACAAGGCGCTTTCCATGAAAGCCTCTGTAAAATCTGAAGATTCCGAAATGGTGGAAGTCTTTATAAAGAGCTCCGATCCGGAGTCGACAAAGTCAAAAATTAAAAGGGCCCAGGGGTGGGTACACACCTCAACCGATTCGGTGATCACGGCTTCTATCGCCAGCGACTCGCTGGAGTCGATCGCCGAATCGGAGGAGGTACAGTTCATTGAAGGCGGCAAGCCAATCGGAAAGAGCAATGACAAGGCAGCAATTGAAATCAACGCTGGAGAGGTCAGCAAAAGTCTGAATCTTCCCGAAGGCTATACCGGAGAGGGAGTGATCATCGGAATCATCGACACCGGGATCGACTATTCCCACGCCGATTTTAAAGACGCCGAAGGGCGCAGCCGCATCATATCGATCTGGAATCAGATGCACTCCGGCGGAAAATCTCCCAGCGAAATCGAAAACAGCTTTGGAACGGAATGTGATTCCGATTCGATAGCTGACGGAAGCTGTCCCCTCGCGGATTCCGATGGACATGGAACCCATGTCGCCGCCACCGCGGCAGGAAGCGACGAGACCTACAGGGGAATTGCTCCCGACGCCAACATAATAGTTGTCAGCTACGACTCCAGCGTTTCGATGGACACGGGATATGCCAAGCCGATCTTTTCAACAAAAATCTGCCAGGCCGCTTATTACATCTTCAAAAAAGCCGACTCGTTAGGCATGCCGGCCGTAATCAACTTGAGCCTTGGGACCCACATCGGGTCGCACGACGGGTCATCACTTTTCGAATCATGCCTCAGCGAATTGCTGAAAGACTCCGCGGGTCGCGCAATAGTTGCGGCCGCCGGAAATGAATACACCGAAGGCAAAAACGGATTCACAGGAATACACGTCGGAGGCGAGATAAGCGAAACGACTGCCTCGAACTTCGTCATAAGAAGAATAACATCCGACAGGATATATTACATAGACCTATGGGGATCGAAGGGAAGCGATCTCTCAGTTGGCCTCGCATTTCACAATGGACGCGCAGGAGGAACGCCTGAAAAATTTTCGGGCCTCGTTGAAATGGGGGCGAGTTCAAGCGGATCGTTTCTCGACGGAAAGATAAATTATGTTATCAATTTCACCGAAGAATCGTCAGCCTTAAATGGCAAGCCGCATGCCGGCATAAGGATAATGGTCGATCCATCGCTAAACGATATTTCCCGGCACAGCTTCGATCTCGTAGTCTCAGGAAACGGGTCTTACGATGCATGGCTCTTTCCGGACAAGCCGTCAGAGACGATACAATTTACAGATTTTCAGGGCGGCGCCAACACATGGAATTACGTGCCGGGGGACAGCATGAAGAGCATAGCGATGCCCGCCACATCCCCTGAAGTTATCGCCGTAGCCGGATACACAACGCGCAACAGCTGGAACAGAGGCTCCGGATGCTGCGAAGTAGCCTTCAATCTCGGAGCCATACTCGATTTCTCGAGTTCAGGCCCCAGCGCGGATCCTTCAGCTACAGGCCAGAAGCCAGAAATAGCAGCGCCGGGCGGAATGATAGCCTCCGCGCTATCCTCGACGGCGACTCACAATAGCCTGATGATCATGCCCGATGGCAAACATGCTCTCCAGGCCGGCACCAGCATGGCGGCCCCATTTGTGACGGGGACAATCGCTCTGATGTTCTCAGCCGATTCCAACTACACCCACGATGACGTAAAAAAATACATAGTCGAAAGCGCCTACGTCGATGAAGACGTTGGCGAAGCTCCCAACAACAGATGGGGTTTTGGAAAACTCGACGTGCTGGCCGCACTCGAAACAGCGATCAACGGAGGTTCATCCGGCCGCTTCGACGGGAATCAAAGCCTCAGCGAACCTGAAGGCGCAGGCGCTTCCGGAGGAAGCCTTGGTTGCACGCTCTCCTCGGAGGTGAGCGGATCCGACAAAAAGATAGTCTTGGCAGGAATGTTCTTCATCGCAGCGGCCCTGATAGCGGCGAGAAGGCGTTCGATGAGATAGAAGGGGAAGAAGATCCGCTATTTGCGATGGACGATTGAAAATTTTATATAGACCCGGCTTGACCGCTCGGCACCCCTCCCCCATGCCTTTGAGCCCAAGCCGGGTTTTTTGTTGCCTGAATGCAAAATTACGCCGAGTTCCAGATCGAGCATCTCCGGTAGAGCCCTTCGAGCTTTTTAGGCGCTTGCTGAACGATGGGATTGAAAGGGGGATCGAAAGAGGGATCGCTTGAGTTAAAATGGGAATCCTAAAGAGTAACCGCGGAAAAAACAGGAACAGGATCTTCTCCCGTGTCAGATCGCCTGATTACCGCTTTCTCAGGTGAGAATCCTGACCGCTGCTTTTTCATGGGGGATCGTCAATACATCGCGACAGAGAATGTCGAGTTGACAGGTGAGAGCATTTCCACTAATCAGCCGGAGCTTTCGGAATCTGCATCGATCGGGGTGTAGCTCAGCTTGGCTTAGAGCGCACGGTTCGGGTCCGTGAGGCCGGAGGTTCGAATCCTCTCACCCCGACAAGAACAAACATAGAAGGGCTGGCGTTTTGCGCCGGCCCTTTTTCATGTCCGTTCAACAAATCCGCAAAATCAAACGAGCCCTCCCTGTGAGCCTCATGACCAAAGGAATTTTTAATCCCTTCCAGGCTATGATCTCTGCCCGCGCAAAAGGGAAAGCTTTTTATGTCGTTTGAATTTTTTAATTTCGGCCTCGCGCACCATAGCAGCAGATTTGTTCTGCGCCGACTCTACGTGAAGGAGGCGGGCGAAGCCCCTCGCCCTTACATACTTCGCTCCGCGCCCCGCGGCGTGCATCGCGATCCTGCGCTCTATGTCGTTGGTAGCTCCGGTGTAGAGAGTGCCATCGCGACACTCAAGAATATATACCGACCAGGTTTTTTTCATCTCATCAGAAGATCGATAATGTTCGTGCTGATTCGAATATGCGTCCCTTCGCTCTCTATCGATACCCTCTCGAGAAGCGATGCGAGCCTGTGATCACCCGGATTCTCGAGGATTAAAAGCGCCCTAAGCCCCTCGAGCGCATCCTTGAGATTCTTCGCTGCAGTTGCGTCCGCTGCCGAAAGCGTGGCGGTAAGGCGTTTGCCATTCTGGCTTAGAAAATAAAGGAGCGTCCTGCCGCCGTCATCTGCGCCGAAAAATTTTGAAATTTCAGGAGAAAGCCTGAGATAACCGTAGATCACACCAACCGGAAACGAGCCCTCGTCCGAGACATCACGAGGAAGCTTCTTAGAAACTCTTTCGAAGGCCGAAATCGAAGCGACCGCCATGTGAATGTCATCTAGAAACCTGAAGCAATATGATTCATCCACACCATCCTCGCAGAATGTGGAGATCCCGCTTTTTTCGTCCAAAATTTCCGTAAAGGACTCCTCCTCGCCGAGAGCAGCCCTGACATCGGAAACAATCTTCTCCTTTTTGAAATCCCCCTGAATTATGAAGATCGTATTCGAAGGCGAATCTCCGGAAGCGGGAAGGATCGCTGCGGAGAAAAGCCCTACCGAATCCCCCTTGGCCAGAAGCCCTTTGAGAAGATCCGCAGCGGCTCCTCCCTCATTCTGCAGTTTTGAAATTATCGCAGCGCCGATCAGCGGATCTTCGAACAACCTCCAGGCATCCACCGATGCGTAAAAATCACATTCCGCAGGAATCCACCTGGCGACCATTTGAAATTTTTCCGAGGATGGGGATGTGATATCGTAGAGGCGGCTCTTTTCAGATATCGTCGAATCACCCGAAAATTTCAGCGCGTACACGATCGCGGCTGCGAGGAAGAGGATCAAAAGGACTCTAAACGCCATCCTTCCTTTTCTCACCATACATCCCTCCTCTGCCATGAATCGATAAATGCGGCTATCGATTGTCTCGCCTGCATCGCACAGTATTGAAGCCGTGGCATTTTCAAAATTTGCTTTGGATTTTTTACGAGCTTGCCAGCCATCGCCACCGGATCAAGATCACCTGAGTCGGTGACGGCGTCTCCAAACAGAGGAAGGGTCAAATCCAAGGGATCCAAAACGGCGCGCACTATCACAAAAGGCAGAGAATGATCCGCGCAGGCTGCTGCGAGATCGTAGCTCTCCATGTCTATGCCTACCGCCTCGAATTTGGTTCCGGTATATGCCTTATCGTGAGATTCGGAAACGGGCAGCGCAACGGTAACCACCGATCCGGCCTTTCCCCTGATGCCATCCTCATTACATATTTTTATGGCGCTTTCGACGTACCTGGGCTCGAGATCGATCTTCTCCGAACCGCTCTCATCCACAACCCGGTCGGCTATTACGAGATCTCCGGCGGCAAACCTGGGATCTGCCCCCCCGCAATATCCAACATGAAGGCAGAAATCAGGGCGGTGGTTTTCTATGAGGTACGATATCGCCCTGCGCATCGCCTCGCGCCCTATTCCACTTCTGGCGAGTATCACCGGTTTGCCATTATATTTGCCGATTATGATCTGTGCAGGCCTGACATGAATCCGTAAATCCATCTCGATCTTCGATCTGATAGGTCTTATCTCATCATCCATTGCCGCAACGATAGCGAGCCTCTTATTTTCCATCTTCAATATCTAATTCCGTCGAAAGAGGAAGTCAACGCGGCAAAAAACTGCCGTGACTGGTGACTGATGACTCGTAACTGGTGAGCGGTCGGAACCCCGCGGTAGCGGCGGCTTAAATCATGCGGGAATGACATTCATAGTGTCATCCCCGAGTGCTTTAATCGGGAATCCCGTAACAGCCGGCGCTAAAAAGGATTAAGGTAAATGGTTTAAAATAGCGTCCATTTGGCCATGCGAAGGATATCCCCTACGGATTTCATGGAGCTCAGCGCAACGGTGGCCTCGAATCCGCAGTGAGCCATGCAATTGGCACACCGCCTGTCTCTGCCGGGGCCGTAGCGCTCCCAGTCAATATCGTTTATGAAGTCAGAATATCTCTCGTAATGCCTGTCCGTAACGAGGTAACAGGGCGCCTTCCATCCGCATACGTTGTAGGTGACATTTCCCCACGGCGTACACGAATAATCCCGCTTGCCCTGGAGAAAATCGTAGAAGAGTGGAGTATTCCATACGCGCGGGCCTCGCACTACATCATCCAGAGCTTTGAACTTCTCAACTATAGCGGTCCTGTCGAGAAACTGCGACTGATCTTCCACATCCGAATAGTCGAAAGCCGGAGATATGAGCAGGCCGTCAACTCCGAGTGAGCCGAGGTACTTGGCCAGCTGCCTGATTTCTTCGACATCGCTCTGTTTATAGACGGTGGTGTTTGTGCATACAGAAAAACCGGCCTTCTTCGCCGCTACCACCCCCGCCACAGCCTTGTCAAAGGCCCCCTGCTTCTCAACTATCGCGTCGTGGATCTTTGCCGTTCCGTCGATGTGAACGTTTATGTTGAACATTCCGTTCGGACGCAGCGAAGAGATCCTCTTCTCCAGCACCTGCCCGTTGGTGCATAGATAGGCAACCTTTCCTCTGGCGACTATCCCGTCGATGAGCGCAGAGATATCCGGGTATAGTAGGGGCTCTCCGCCGCATACTGAAACCACCGGGGCATCGCACGCATCTATCGCAGCGAAGCACTTCTCCAGCGGAAGCATCTCGGACATATGTTCCCTATACTCGCGAATCCTCCCGCAACCGCTGCATGCAAGATTGCAGGCGTGGAGAGGCTCGAGCATGAGCACGAGAGGAAATTTCTTAACCCCAGCTCTTTTCTGTTTTGAGATATGCTTGGCAACCGCCATCGTCTGTCTTAAAGGGAATCTCATAGGGACGATGCCCTAACATCGCACAGGGTTGGAGTCAACCATCTCAACCATTGACGAGAGTCCGGCGTCGTGACTATCTCAGCCCTATGGAGTTGGAAACGAAGAGATTCAGAATCATCAATGAGGGCTTTATCTGCAACAACTGCGGCGCCAGAGTCCCTCCGACATCCGGCACGACCCCAAGAAATCACTGTCCTTTCTGCCTGTGGTCGAAGCACCTCGACATAAATCCCGGAGACAGGGCAAGCGAATGCCGCGGAATGATGCGCCCGATCGGAATCAACACGGACTCAAAAAAGGAATATGTCATAGTTCACGAATGTGTGAAATGCGGCATAAAAATGAGATCGAAAAGCATACGAAACGACGGAAATGAATCCGATGATTTCGCTGTAATTCTGGAACTCTCGACTCATCCAGTCAAATAGTCCGCTGCTCGAGATTAGATGGTCGAACCTCGAATGCTCCGTAATCAATTGCTATTGCAAGAATTCCCCGCCGGGTGATAAACATTCGGCATGAAAAACGCCGTAGCCCCTTTTCTTCTAAGAACATTGATAGCATCGGCAGCCATATCTGCGATATCGGCCGGAGCGGCTTACATCTTTTTCGATTCATCGGCTGCTCTTTCAATCGCGGCCGGATGGCTCGTCTCGCTTACGTTTGCAGCAGTGCTGTCGATGACCATAAGCAGATCGTTTTGCGGAAAATGCGTTCAAAGCGGAATAGCCATAGCCGGAATCGTGATCATGGCAGGCATAGGAGCCTCGCTGTGGCTCATGATATCGAAGGGATATGCGGACCCCGTTTTTTTTATGGCGGGATTTTCCGCAACCATAATCTCGCTCGCAATTGAAATGATGCGCCTGAAGAGAAAAAAATAAAATTCCTTTGTCATCCCCCGAATGTTTTTATCCTCCGCCTTTGGCGGGGCAGGCGGGAATCCACCAACTGCCGTTCTGGACAAATGGGAATCCATCGCCTAAAATGCCCCGTCTTTAAACAGGTCCAAATCCAACAGGGGGAATGATATGCCTGCCAGAAAAATTCCGGCATCGGAACTGAGATGGAGTCCGCCAAAGTCGATGCTCAATAAGTTCAAAAATCCGCTAAAAATACAGCCCACCGAAGCTATTGTAGGACAGCGAAAGGCCACCGACGCGCTGGACGTGGGGCTCAAGCTCTACAAGAGGGGTTACAACATCTATGTGGCCGGCATAGCTGGCACCGGCAGGATGACGACCATCCGGAGGGCGCTCCAAAAAGTCTGCAAGGAGGCATCATGCCGTCCGGAGGGAAGGATCGTTCCCCCCGACAGATGTTACGTTTACAATTTTATCGATGCGTCGCAGCCGATACTGCTTACCTTCCCGAGGGGTCAGGGGCGCGTCTTCAAAGACGACATAAACGAGTTTATAAGGTTCCTCAGGACGGAGATACCGAAGGTCCTCGAGTCGCAAAACGTCTCTAAAGAACGCGAGATGATCGTGGAGAGGTACCAGCGCCAGGAGAAGAAAATTTTCGAGGAATTCGCTGAAAGCCTGAAGAGGGAAGGCTTCGCCCTCATACAGGTTCAGGAGGGCGGATATATAGCGCCGAGCGTTTTTCCGATCATAGGCAACGAAGCGGTCTCGGTCGATTATCTGGACGTACTCGTCAAAGAGGAAAAGCTGGACGCCGCGGAACGCGACAAGAAGGTGAAGCGACACCGCGAACTGATGGCCGACCTGAAAAGGGTCCTCGCTAGCGCAAAGGGAGTGGGCAAGGAGATGCACCAGTCCCTTGAAAGGCTCGTGGAAAGAGCCGCCTCGACAGTTCTCGACAGCGCCATGGACGACCTTCTCGTCAGATACAAAGATGAAAAGGTGAAAAAATATCTCCTGCGCGTAAAAAATCACATCCTCAAGAATATAGAGAACTTCTCGGGTAAGAAGGAAAATGAAAAACATCAGGAGGGAATACTGGTAATAGGCGGCGGATCGCGCCAGCCGGAGGACCCCTTCTGGTACTATGAAGTCAACCTCCTCTACGACACCTCTTCCGTCCCTTCCGAACATGGTGACGCCCCGATAGTTGAAGAGCATAACCCCAGCTACATAAATCTTTTCGGAGCCATCGAATACAACGTGGGATCGGGAGGATTCTGGAGCACCGACTTTCGGCATATCAAAGCAGGTTCGCTTCTCAGGGCGGACGGCGGATACATAATAGTCAACGCGATGGATCTTCTTCGCAGGCCTCTCGTATGGGATCAGCTCAAGAGGGTGCTCAAGACCGAGCAGCTCTCCATCCAGCAGCCAGAAAGCTATTTTCAGATAGCCCCCCTCACGCTGAAGCCCGAACCGATAGACCTCAGCGTGAAGGTGATCATGATCGGTCCGTCGTGGCTATACAATGTCCTCTACCACTATGAAGAGGATTTCCCAAAAACGTTCAAGGTGCTTTCCGACTTCGGAACTACTATGCCGCTCGATGACAACGCGGCGATCAACTACGCGGCCGTTCTTCGCGCCGTTTGCGAACGCGGCAAAATCAGGCATTTCGACCAGGAAGGGCTGGTCGCCATGCTGGAACACGGAATCGAGGAGGCAGGACAGCGCGACCGCATATCGACGCGCTTCGCGTATATCACCGACGTCCTTCGCGAAGCGGATTTCTTCGCATCGCAAGATGGAAAATCTAAGATAGGCAGAAAGCACGTCGAACAGGCGATAGACAGCAAGAGGGATCGTCACAGCCTGACCGAAGAGAGAGTACAGCGCATGATAGACGAGGGAGTGCTATTGATAGACTGCAAGGGAAAACGCGTAGGTCAGGTCAACGGTCTTTCGGTCTATCAGATGGGGCATGTCTCATTCGGAAAGCCGTCGCGCGTAACCGCAACCACTTCGGTTGGAACGGGCGGTATAGTAAACGTAGAGCGCGAAGCGAAGTTATCCGGGCCAATACACGACAAGGGAGTCCTTATCATCAATGGATATCTCCGCCAGAAATATGCGCAGCGCGAACCGCTAAACCTTTCCGCATCGATCTGTTTCGAACAGTCCTACGGCGGCGTGGACGGCGACTCGGCATCTTCAACTGAAATATACGCGATCCTCTCATCGCTTTCCGGACTTCCCATAAGGCAGGATATCGCCGTAACGGGATCCGTGAATCAGCTCGGCGACATTCAGCCGATCGGCGGAGCCAATGAAAAAATAGAGGGGTTCTTCGACGTCTGCAAGGCCAAGGGGCTTACCGGCAAACAGGGCGTGATGATTCCGGCGCAGAACGAAAGGCATCTGATGCTGAGGCGCGATATCGTCACAGCGGTCAAGAAGGGAAAGTTTCACATCTATTCGATAAGGGATATAGACGAAGGGCTTGAACTTCTCCTCGGAAAATCGGCCGGCAAGATGCGCTCAGACGGCAGCTATCCTCCCGAGACGGTTCACGGCATGGTGGCCAAGCGCATCGCTAAGATGAACGAAGTTCTCGCCACGATGGGAGGCGGCAAGGCCCCGGGCAAAAACAGCGAGAAGAAAGACACTGAAAAGAAAAATAAAGCGAAGAAAAAAACCAAAAAGCGCGGCAGGTAAATTGTTAGAACGGGATTCCCGCCTAAAGCATGCGGGAATGACTGCGCACTGAAAGGTTGTCATCCTCGAGTAGTGAGAAGGTTGTCATCCCCGAATGATTTTATCGGGGATCCAGCAACAACCGCAACATGCGAAAGGTAAAAATATCATGCAAAAATTCAACAAGACCCTTCTTGAAGAGATCCTGTCGCTCCCCACAATGAGTTTCCATGAAACCGCAGTGGCGACATTCGTAAGAATCTATTCTGCAGCGATAGGCCTTAAAGTCGATGAAGATCGCTTCGGCAATATACTTGTCAAATACAAGGGCGGTTCGGGAAGGCCGGTTACATTCACAGCGCACATGGACCATCCCGGATTCGAAATCGTATCCTCATCAGGAAAGAAGGGGACCGCCGCCCTGTGGGGGCGCGTCGACGTAAAGTTCTTTTCAGGATCAAGCGTAGCGATCCATACGGAGAGAGCTAAGATCAAGGGGAAGATTGGAAAGCTCATCAAATCCAAAAAATATTTTGGCAAGCCATGCTTCGAAATCTCATCGGATGAAGAATTTTCGGAAGGCGATTTCGGGCATTACGATCTCCCCGGTTTCAAACAGAAGAAAGATATCCTCCATGCCAGAGCGGCGGACAACCTCGCCAGCGTAGCAGCGATATTGGAACTCATGACGAGGCTGGTCGCCAAAAAATCCAAGTCGAATGTCTGCGGCCTCTTTACGCGTGCGGAGGAAGCCGGCTTCATCGGCGCCTTCGGTGCCATCGAGGCCGGAACAGTTTCCGCTAAGGATCCCATAATAGTCATGGAATGCAGCTCCGCGCCCGGAGGCAAGGTCGATATCGGCGGAGGGCCTGTAATCAGGTCCGGCGATGCCCAGAGTTCCTACGACCCCGCGGTTGAGGCGTGGCTGATCGACTGTGCAGCCTCGGCAAAATCCAGATCGAAGGGATTCAAAAGCCAACGGGCGCTTCTAAAAGGCGGCCGCTGCGAAGCATGCGTATATGTTGCGGAAGGCTTCCCTGTCGGCGGGCTGGCGCTGGCACTTGGCAACTATCACAACCACGGCCCGAAGGGATACGCTGCGGAATACATCTCGGCATGCGACTATGAAAACATGATTTTACTCATGGAAGAGGTCGCCGCATCCCCGATGCCCAAGAATATCTTCAAGAAAAAACTCGCCCCGCTATGGAAAAATTACAGGGATCTGAAAAAGAAATTATAAACATTTTAAAATTATTTAATACTGCATCTTGATTCTTAATCTTCATCTTTATCTTTATCTTAATCCTGATTCTGATCTTAATAACGATATTTTCGAATATAAGTTAGTTTTACAAATGCTGATCAAAGATCAGCGATCAGGATTCGCCCCCTCCCGCAACAACCGTGACTGGTGACTCGTATTAAAATTTGCTCGACCATCCGGCAGTATTGGTAAGCACATTTACAATCGTCTAACTATCGTCTATAATTAGACTATATGTTACAGCCCAAGTATAGCGTTTCTGATAAATTACTTAATAATATCAAGACTATAGCAGTGATATGCTCAGAGCTTAATAATCAGGCATTTGCCAAAACAATACTATCTAGTTTTGAGGCAAAGGCTAATTCCCTCTCTGCATATTCATCCACGAGCATTGAAGGAAATCCAATCCCCCTTACGGATGTCAAAAGACTTATTAAATCAAAACCGGAAAAGATCAGAGATACCGAGCGGGAGGTGCTGAACTATAACAGCGCCTTTGAATACCTTAAAAATGAAATTGCTGGCGGTCAAATATCCATAAGTGAAAAACTGATCTGCACTATCCAAAAGAAAATTACCGAAGGGCTGATCGAAAAGCACAGATGTGGAAAATTCAGAACTGAACCTGTTTTCGTAAACGACCCCAGAACGGGAAAGCCGGCATATCTCCCTCCCGACCATCAAGATGTTGGCAAGCTGATGAAAGAATTATTAGATTTTGTAAAGCAAAAGCGTGGCAAGATCGATGCGCTCATTCTGGCCGGAATTTTTCACAAGGAATTTGTGATCATTCATCCGTTTGTAGATGGTAATGGTAGAACTGCAAGACTAATCACAAAAGCACTTCTTGCAGATATGGGGTTGAACACATTCAATCTCTTCAGCTTCGAAAATTATTACAACAGAAATGTCACCAAATATTTTGTAAAGGTTGGAGCGCTTGGTAACTTTTACGATATTGGAAACGACCTTGATCTTACAGAATGGCTGGAATATTTTACCGATGGAATAATAGATGAGTTGTTGCGCGTTAAAAAGGAGCTCTCTGCCGAAACTATTTCACCTAAAACCAAACTATTTCCCCATCACAACAAGATTCTCGATTTTATAGATCGCAACGGATTCATAACGGATAGGGACTATTCAAAGCTGACCAAGCGTGCAAAGGCAACCAGAGCTTTGGATTTTAAAAAGTTGATGGAACTTGGACTTATTAAACGCTTTGGCAAAGGACGAGCGATTCATTACAAGAAAAAGACAAGATGAAGCCGGGCGTTTTTTTGCCTGTGTCGAGATTGCGTGGCCCCCACATATCTTCAAGAAAAAACTCGCCCCGCTATGGAAAAATTACAGGGATCTGAAAAAGAAATTATAAACATTTTAAAATTATTTAATACTGCATCTTGATTCTTAATCTTCATCTTCGTCTTTATCTTAATCTTGATTCTTAATCTTAATCTTGATTTTGTTGTACTTAAATATGATGGTGAGATTCCTTCGTTTTTAAGCTTTGATTATAATGAGGAATGAGTTTGGTAAAAAAATGTTATAAATAGATAAAGTGTTTGCCCCGCGCCCGTGCGGCTGATATAGCGCTGCGAGACAGTCAGGAGGATTTATGGTCAGAAAAGTCGTCCCATATAAGATCAAGATCGTAGAGCCGATAGCGCTGCTATCCCGCGAGGATCGCGAGGCAAAGATTTCCGAGGCAGGGCTCAACATTTTTCGCCTCAGATCTAAGCACGTCTACATAGACCTTCTCACCGATTCGGGAACCGGCGCGCTCAGTCAGGAGCAGCTTTCACAGATGATGATAGGGGATGAATCGTATGCTGGATCCGAGTCCTTCTTCAGGCTGGAGAAGGCGATCCGCGACATCATGCATCTTCCTTACGTGATCCCGGTCCATCAGGGGCGTGCGGCAGAACAGGTTCTTGATTTCACTCTTGTAAGGGAAGGGCAGGTCGTCCCCGGCAACACGCATTTCGACACGACCAAGGCGCATATCGAATTCCGCGGAGGGCGAACTATAGATTGCACTATCGCGGAGGGGCGCGATTCGACGGTGATGTATCCGTTCAAGGGGAATATAGATATGAATCTCCTCGAGCATGCGTACAAAAAGTATGGCCGTGAAAAGATATCGTATGTTCTCATAACGGTCACGTGCAATTCCGGCGGGGGGCAGCCGGTCTCGATGGAAAATATCAGGCAGGTTTCGAGCTTCTGCGCCGAGAAAGGGCTGCGCCTCTTCTTTGACGCCGCGCGTTTCGCGGAAAACGCCTATTTCATACAGCAGCGCGAACCGGGCTACGCCGACAAATCTATAAAGGGAATCGTGCGCGAGATGTTTTCATATGTCGAAGGATGTACGATGTCGGCGAAGAAGGACGGCCTCGTTCCGATCGGCGGTTTCCTCGCCCTGCGCGATGAGAAACTCTATGAAGAGATGAAGCCCACGGACATCCTCTTCGAGGGTTTCTACACCTACGGCGGAATGAGCGGCATGAACATGGATGCGATGGCGCAGGGGCTTTGCGAGGTCGTAGAGGAAAGTTATCTAGCGCACCGCATAGGTCAGACATCATATCTCGGCGAAGAGCTTACTAAGAGGGACGTTCCGATAGTGAGGCCTGTCGGAGGTCACGCTGTATTTATCGATGGGAGAAGATTTTTCCCGAACGTTCCAGAAAGCGAATTTCCCGCGCAGCTTCTCGTTGTGGAGCTATATCGCGAAGGCGGAGTGAGGGCGGTAGAGGTCGGCTCATGCCTCGCTGGTCGCGATCCCGATAGCGGAGATAACATCCGTCCAGCCCTTGATCTATGCAGACTTACGATCCCGAGGCGCGTTTACACCGAGGAGCATTTCGATTACGTAGCCGACGTCGTTGACGAGGTTTTCAAGAAACAGCGAAGCAGAAAGCGCGGCCTCGGATTCGATGTGGAGACCAAGGGAATTCGCCACTTCACGTCGACGTTTAAGGAGTTGTAAATCAACGTATCTTATAATTACTCAGTGATGATTGCGAATATAATCTTTTTAAAATCCTAAATTGTCGTCGCCGCGACGGGAAAATCCCGTTCCAACCGTTCACCACTCACCAGTCACGGTCGTTGCTGGATCCCCGATTACACCATTCGGGGATGACACTATGAATGTCATTCCCGCGGCATTAAGCCGCCGCTACCGCGGGGTTCCAACCGCTCACCAGTCACCAGTCGCGAGTTACGGCAGTCCCCACTTGCGCCTTACATGGTATAGTTATAATGATAGCGCAGCATGCTATTATCCGTTGGCGCATGAGATGCACCTCAACCGGGGAGGATTCAATGTCAATGACCGACAAAGAGCTCATAAAAATCGCGACGGAGGCGAGAAAAAAGGCGTATGCGCCGTACTCAAAATTCAAGGTGGGAGCGGCACTTCTTTGTAGCGATGGCCGGGTTTTTACCGGCTGCAACGTCGAAAATGCCACGTATGGCGCCACCTGCTGCGCCGAGCGCACCGCCATATTCAAGGCCGTCTCGGAAGGGGCGCGCGAATTCCTTAAAATAGCGGTGGTGACAGGGAGTTCGCATATCGATTCGCCGTGCGGGATATGCCGGCAGGTCCTTTTTGAATTCACCCCCGACCTCAGGGTCATAATGGCAAATACTAAAGGAAAATCAGCAGGTTACACCATTAAAAAGCTCCTCCCCGCCGCATTTTCACTGAAAAAATAGCCCCCTCCTCGGGGGAGACAAGCCGTTTGTGCCCCCGGAGCATACCGGGGTGAAATACGCCGCCAAAAATTTTCTCAAAAATTGGCATTTTTTTTAGCAACTAAACCACAGAGGGATCGATAACACTGCGGTATAGCGCTTTTGGATAAAGCGCTGAAGGGAAAGAAAGTTCGCAACAAATAATTTTTTCGGACGATAAAACTAGTGGATGGGCATGGGGGCTTTATCCGTGCAAATCCTCTTCAACGGACGGCAAAAGGAGGCACAATGTTAGCAGGTTCACAAAGATGCGAATTCAGGTCACAACTATGGCTCGATAGCGATTCATTTAAAACGATGATGGAGGTCCTAAAGGCTGACTGCGAAATAGATTCGAAGAGGTGCGTCGAGACGGAAGGATTCAAACTAGACAACACGAGCGAGCCCTCCGAAGGTGGATGCAGGCGCCAGGT
This sequence comes from Myxococcales bacterium, assembly GCA_012513515.1. Taxonomy (NCBI): domain Bacteria; kingdom Pseudomonadati; phylum Myxococcota; class Myxococcia; order Myxococcales; species Myxococcales bacterium. The sequence goes on from JAAZCA010000031.1 coordinate 61,689, forward strand.
AAAAAGGGGCGCAGAGTTTGAAGATGTCTTCCGGAAAGTAGTCGATGGCAGACTAATTTTAGGTCGTATACTCCCGGCCACCCTGCTGTGGAACGCTATGCAAGCCATGGACGTCTGTAAATGGGGAAGCCGCGCCGGATATCTCTTCGCCGCCGGGACGGAGCTCATAAGAGGGCTTAGGGAAAGCTTCGATCTAGGCAAGGCCGACATCAAATATGACGAATCATTCAAACTAATAAAAGACCTGGGAGACAACCCAGTGAAAGCTCTCGTTGAAGCCAAGGCCGAGTTAAAAGCTGACATCGAAAGCACGCAAATAACCACCAGTGCGAAAGCTGGAAAGCAAACGCAACTTGACACGCTCAAAAGCCACGAAGAGGACTTGGCGGTTACGTATGCGCGCGCCTCAATCGCTTTCATCAGGGATAACGCCGCCAAATCCGACCATCTTGAAATGCTTATAAATCTGGGGATGGATGAAGAGACAGCGATGGTCCTCTACTCGCTCGCTCCGGCCTATAGAGAAGATGGAGAAACGAAGCTAGACGAACTGTGCGTAAGTGTCGCAGTCGAAAAACTCGTTGAAAATAAGTCGATCAGCAGAAGCTGGGGAGATGTAATAATCGCATTCAAGAAGATCGTCGACATCAGCGCCGCAATTCAAAAGGCATCCGAAAGTGAAGATGTAAAAAAAATCGATAGTGCATTTGTCGCCGCAACTGCCGCCAGACAGCCTACGAAAGAGATGATTCAAGGATGGCTCACTAAAAGAATGCAGGCGATAAGGACCGCGATTGGTGAAGATGGGGCATCGAAGCTCGTTACCTCTTATGAGGAAGCCGTAAATCTCCTGACGGATCTCGTACAGATCACGACGGCCCAGAGCGCCCTTGTGAATTCCTTAACCCCCTTGCTGACAGAACTTAATCGGTACGTGGCGCTTTTACAATCCGCCACGCAGCCCGACACCAAATCCGACCCTAAAAAGTCCGAACGAGTAAAAAAGGTACCCCCTAGAGTCATCAGAACAAAAAGCTCTGGCGGTAAAGCTAGCAGAACCTCTTCTAAGACAAATTATGAAGCAATCTGCCGTTCTACCATTGTGCAACGCGCCCAAGACGCTGGTCTGCGCGCTGCTTACGCCAAAGCCGTAAAAGAGGGGAAATGTAAGTAAGTAGTTGTAGGATAAATTCCTTTAATAGGAGGCTAAAATGTTTTCTGCCGGTGACGATAGATATAAACTTGGGCTTACCCCGATACAAACAGCGATTGTCGATGCCATTGCACCGGCGTTTTGTCCGGTACAAAAGTTTGACAACAACCCTGTGAAAAAAGACGATTGCGACCTTCTGCTTGCGAAGGTGCTGGCGGATTCAACCGCGGCTCTCCAGGACGACGAGGCAAAAAACAGGTTCACCGCCGAGATATTCCTCCCTGCAGCGCAGACAGTAGGGCACCAGTGCCAAGAACAAAAAGCAAAGAGAATGGTAGGAGATGAGAGACAATGCTCACTCGACTCCTACAGGGATGAAAAAAAACCTAGGGTTCAAATTTTAACATCGAGAGATAGCGGTCTTTTAGAGATGCCCTTCATCCCATACCTAAGAGAGGCAGCTGCAGGAAGAGTGTCAGGAATCTTAAACGCACCGTCAGCCGGCTCCACACGTACAGTAGCTATGTTAACCGCCCCTCTGCCCAATGCAGAGTTTTCAAATTTTCTAAAAGAGCTCAGGGATAACGGAATGGTAAGGCTCGCCCGCGAGGCAATGCGCCTATTTAACGACGCGGCAGAGCGCGAGGGTTTCAACCGGTCAAAGATCGACCCCCTAGTTGATTCTATAATAGAGCTCGTAAAAGCGTTCTCAGATCATGTTCCGAGTTCATCAGATAAAGATCATGCAATCGATGCCGCACATGAGGCGCTTTCGAAGACTATCATCTATAAATTCGAAGAGGACGGAAGAGGTGATTTTCGTACCCTCCCCGAAAGTGTGTGGGGAGCCGGGAGTAAACTGACGGAAAAGGATGCTTTGAGAAAACTCTTCACAAATGCAATTCCGCGTTATCTCGCAAATAAAACAGCCCCGGCATACGCTGATAAAGATGTCACCAAAGCTCTGGGCGAACTCGGCGACGCGATGCTGAGTGCGATCCAAAAGAGCGCTGAAAAAGATCCCGCAAAGCTAGTCGTAAAAGAGGTGAAGACCGACGGAAGTGGGAAACCGACCGAGGTGATCTTTATGGATGGAGCCGAAGCCGCCAAAGCTCTGGCTGCTTCAGGTCTGGAAGATACGGACGGCAGGGCGCTTCCAAAAAGGCTCATCCAAGGGCTAGGCGCAGGATGGAATGAGATAGCGCTTGAGCCCCTGAAGGAACTTTGGAGGGCCGCCTACCTCAAGAACGCAAAACTTGCCAAGATCGGCACCCCCGAGCGCGAACGCGCAATAGACTCGATGATAGAGCAGCTAGAAGGTGCGAGCCCGGTTGGAATCAAAAGCGCGGTTGTGGAAGATGTTAAGAGAGACGGCACAGTCGTTCTGGGAAATCTCCCAGAAAAGAAATTCGCGGATAGATACCTCAATTATCTTTCAACGCTCGAAGGCGATATGTACATGGCCTTCTACGACAAGATAACCGAACTCCACAGGGAGGCCGTGAATAGCGCCGATTTCAAAGCCAAAAAATTTACGGAAGATGACGTAGCATCGGCGATAGAACGCTCTCTGAGGGATGCGATATCCGGCGGTAAACCTAAAGGATTGAGCACCTTTGGACTGCTGCATTATGCGGGGCTTGATAAGAACAAGAAGCCGAGTTTTGCAGCAAAGACGGATGATAAAGGTAGGTTTGGAGGAGAAGCTTCAGTCGTAACATATTTCGACAGCGGTCGTGCCATACTGCAGGGAAGGTTGAGCGCAGATGTCAGGGCATGGGATATAAATCCGAATTGGTCGCTTTCTGTTCACGGTGGGGTGGCATACGGAGAGAGGCCTGGCTATTTTACCAGAGAGCTCAATCGCCCAACAAGCAATCCACAAGGGGTGAAGGATAACTCTCTCGTAACCGGCATAAACTTGTCGGTTGATGGAAAGGTTATGGTAGGCAAGGAAGGCGAGAAGCGGCCTCTCGGCATGTCGATTGTTGCCGGTATTGTTGAAGACGGCAATGATTTTCGAAACAGGATAGTTTTCCCAAGTTATACCCTGTCCATTCCGTTTGGTAAAAAGGATGAGACGGGTAGTGGCTCTGTAAGTCTTGGGGCCTCCATTGGCAAATATTTAGATATAAACACTAACTCCAATACGCAAGATCAATGGAATCTTAATGAGTCGTTTTTTCTTGGCGGATCAGCAGGTGTAAAATGGCTGATGAATAAAGCGTGGAAAGCTAATTTGGGTCTATCGCTACAGTATGATCATACTCTTAACGGAAGCGCCGCAAAGCTTTTACAGGGATTATTTGAACTTTCTGCTCAGCTCCCTGGAACCGGCCTCGCAGGCGCCTTTAAGATGATATATTCAGGAAGCTACTCTGAAAATAATTGGCATTATCTGAGCTTTAGAATTCCGATTGAGTTCATGTTCCCACTGCCAGAGGGATGGGAAATAGGTCCCCAAGTTATCTACAGGACCGATTTGTTTAGTACAGGATTCGATAAAACAAACGACTCCAATTATACATTAGATTCAGCTGCAAACGGCGGCACGATACCGAGTTCAATAGTCACCGATCCTTCCAATGGAAAGTTTATTCATATTTTAAATCCGCAATTGTGCATTAAACATGATGGAACCGTTGTCGGCGCTAGAGTTTGCATGGGATATGCCTGTGCCATGCAGAATCCTTACATTAACCATTTTGGAACGTTTAATGGTGCACTAACTTGGTAACGGGGTTGATGGTATTAGTCCATACTAAAGAGCTTTGGATAGAGAGAGGATAGGGATATGAAAATAAAATTCTCCTGGATTTCGAAACTTCTTCTACTCGCGGTCGTATTTCTGACCGCCTGCGACGACGGAGAGCTGAGGGTGCGTAGGCATAGCTTCAGCATAACACCGGCGTCACCGGTGATCGTGAAATTCAACGCCGATCCGAACCAGATTCTGCTCGGAGAGAGCACCACGATAACATGGGAGGTTTCAGGGGCGGACTCGATCGAGATAACTTCCGTCGGCAAGGACGGATCCTCTCCCATTCACGTTGAAACCAAGGAAAATGCCGGAACGGTGGTTGCGAAGAACCTCACGGCCGACACCGATTTCATAATAACCGCTGCCGTCGCCGCAGGCGCAGGAGCGGAAGGTGACGTAGCCCCGAAGGGGTTCTCGATAGGCGCGTATCCCCCGAAGGGAGAGGATGTTGCGATAGGCGGGAAGATTGGAGATCCTTCGGGTTCATCCACCGCCCTCCCCTCCACAAAGACCATCACTGTGAAGGTCGTTGCGGTCGAGGAAGTAAACGCGATGATCACAGCCGATAAGGAAACGCTGGCAGATGGCGAATCCACGATAATCCGCTGGAGCGTGACCCCTGAGGATGCGACGGTAGAAGTGCTCGATGATCAGGGCGTTGCGGCAGAGCCAACCTATGCCGGAGATGACTGTTTGATCAGCGACCCGACTGAGCTTCTCGAACGCGGAACTCCGACGGATCAGGTTCCAGCAAAGGGATGCGCTGTGGTATCGCCATTGCAAAGCTCGGTATATACGGTGACAGGCACCTCCAAGAGCGGAACTATCGGCAGCGCTGATGTGGCAGTTTCCGTAGCAAATGTTGAAATATTTGCAGAGATAAAGGTAAACGGTGTTAAGAATGCCAAGGTCTTCAGTTTTTCAGATCCGCTCGATATAACATGGAAGGCCGAACCTGCAGGGTCAATCGTTACAATAAAAGCGAATCCAACAGCAGTATCGTGCACTCCGGAGTTACCTGCTGGACAGGCGGTCAATTATTCAAGTGCGAGCTGTGTAGTTTCTGGAGCTACAGAGTTTATAATCGAGGTAGAGACACCATCTGCTGGTAAAGCAAGTGACACGGCTAACGTTGCACTAGGAGAAACAAATGTTGGTTTGGATATACGCTCGGATGAATGGGCATTCCCGGGAGAAGAGGTTTCTCTGGAAATTAAAGCCGCCAGTGGCACCGATGCGTCTCAGATAAAGGAAGTCCAAATTTCAGACCTATCTGCGGCAGGGTTCATCAAAAGAATTCAACTTCCGACTGCAGGCCTTGTTAAAGTAATTACCCCTCCAGAAGGAATCAGAGTAAAGATGGTTGATACTTCGGATCACGTAACTGATTATGGAGTGATGGTAAGAAGCGTTACGACATTTATTGAAAATGTAACTGAAAATGCAGATGCCATAACTACGCTTTCGTTTGATCCAAATAACAAGGCTACGAGGTTTGCCGGCGTGCAAATGTCAGGCTGGAATACCGGCAAACTCAGAATTTACAAGAATGGTGCAGATATCGATATTGATCTTGGGGCAGCTTTAAAAGCCGCAAATTCGATAGGTAGTGGATGGGTAGAAAGTTTCTTGGATGAGGTAATTCATTACTTCCCTGTCAACGCAATATCCGTTCGACCTGGCAACTCAAATGAAATATACGTTGCTACCACAGGCGGAGTGATGATTTCAGATGATGCTGGTAAAAATTTTAGCATGCTCACTCCTGCTAGAGTTATAAGCTCAAACGGTAAGGACTATGATGGATCGCATCCAACCTGTAGAGGGCTTGAACTAAAAGGCAGTAAGGCGACTTTCAAAAAGCAGATAGTCAACCTTAAACAGGTTTGCGATGTAGAAATTTCGAAGAGTGGGAGGATTCTCGTAGCAACTGACATGGGAATCCTGACAATAAGAGATGTTCAGGCATTTCGCAATAAAGAGGCTGGCGCTGGCGTGATAGGAAGGCCATCTGAAGGCCAAACCGCTGAAAGCTCCGGTTATTTAACTTTTGGCCATGTAGTGGATGATGTGATTTGCGTAGATATCGACTCATGTTCAAAGGCTTTTGCTGCAGCTGACAATGGAATATTTGTCAGCAATGATGGCGGTGAAACTTGGACATCATTTGGAGAAGTTTCATCGAGAGCTTACGAACTTAAAATTCTAGGAGATACTATATACGCAGCGACAGAATCAGGCATATATCAATCGCCTATAGCATCTGCGGGATGGGTAAAAATGGGAGTGGATTCCAAAGTGCTCTCGCTCGCCATTGATCCCACAGTGGGTAAATTTGGAAGAATGTTAATAGCCGCAACCGAAGATGGAATGGTTGTTACGAGGGATTCAGGGGCTACTTGGTCTGCGATGAACGTTGATGGCATATCTGCTGGTGATAGTGTAGCCCTATGGGCAAATACATCCCAATTTGGCGGCAAGATGATCAATGTCATGTTTGGCAGTGGAAAGAATATAGTTTTTGGTCAGGCTTTGGTAGGAACGGTGGCGCAGGAATTAGAGAATTCGGAATATGAAGAAGCGCTGCTCTCAGCCGGCGCAGATGAAAAAGTAGTCGAGGCATTGAAGACTAGGTCTTCGAAATAAAAAGAGGTAAGGTAAATAATTTCAAACGCCGGAGGAAAACCCTCCGGCGTTTTTGTTTTTCCGGGGGACTCAAACCGCTTATCTCCCCTGAAAAAGTATGGCATTTTACGCCTCCGCGATTATAATCGCCCACCATGAAGAACCGCAAATTGAAGATTTTTATCCCCCTTATAATTTCAAGCGCGCTAGCAATCCTCGCCATCCCCCCCTCGATCTGCCATGGAATGGCAAAAAAACACTCCGAATCCGCTAAATTCGAAGAAAGCCCCGGCTGGAACAAGATAGATCTTCGCATGAAAACTGCGTGGAAAGAGGCTGAATCTGAAGGAAAACGCTCAAAAATGCTCGAATGTATAATAAAAACCGAGGAAAAACCCGATAAAGATGGTCGCGAACTCCTAAAACGGGCTGGATTTAAGACCAGAACTTTTATAGGAAGGATAGTAACCGGATCGGTGGCAGCGGGAGACCTGCCGATGGTCGCTAACCTCGAAATGGTGGAAATCATGGAACTTGCGGCCCCCATGTCGCTTAAAAAGAAAAAATGATGCGATCATCGCGTGTTAAAACAGGCAAGCCCCTTCTCTTATACAAAACTCAACCACGGAAGTGGGCGTCGCATCTCATTTGATGCGCAATCGGGGGAATCATGAAGAAAAATCTAATCTATCTGACGATGGCGATCCTCATGGCCCTTCCATCGGCCGCGTACGCCGGAAAGCTCGATCTTCAGCTTAAAATGCTGGCCCAAAGTCCCGAAATCGGAAAGACTATGCTCGGCAAGTCCCTCTTCGTTCGCGGCGGACGAGAGTTTGTCGATGTCATAATAAAATCCTCCGATACCGCGATCACCAAAGAGGCGATCGAGGAAAATGGCGGAACGGTGAGAAGCCTCATCGGCAAGATAATGACAGCATTCGTTCCGATTTCTTACCTGAGCGCGCTGGAAAATCTGGATGAGGTGGAAGCCGTCGAGGCATCGGTACCGATGAAAAATCTGATGGACTCCGCTCGCTCAAATACCGGCGTAGCAACGCTTCAGGCCGGATATAAGAATGTGCAGTACACCGGGGAAAACGTCGTCGTAGGAGTCATCGACACGGGGATCGACTATTCCCATTCCGATTTCAATAACGCGGACGGAAAATCCCGCGTTCAGTACCTTCGATTTCAAAGCGCTGACGAAGATGGGTTCTCGATAACGGAATGCGCCAACGATACAATAAGGGATGGTTCGTGCGAGATATCCTACTATAACAATAAAGATGATGGCCACGGGACTCACGTAGCCGGAATTGCAGCCGGGAGCGATAACACTTACACGGGCGTTGCCAGCGCGGCAGACATAATGCTCGTTCGAAATGATTACCGCGATGATATAGCGGAGGATGGAGAACATGCTTCAGGTCCAACATTCACGGCCGGGGTACTGGATGGGATAGCCGAAATTTTCAAAAAAGCGGACATCCTCGATAAGCCGGCCGTAATAAACATCTCTCAGGGAACCCATATCGGCGCACACGACGATACATCCCTTCTTGAATTTGGAATAAACGAAGCCGTCGCCGGAAAATATGCTGACAATGGTAAAAACTACGGCAGGGCGGTGGTTGTGGCGGCTGGCAATGAGTACGTAAACACAGATATACTGAGAGAGCTGGGAACTCTTGGTGATACATATGCAGATCATGCAGGCGGAATTCACGCCTCGTTTGATGTCCCAAATGGTGAGAGCCATGCCTGGAGGCTTTGGGTAATACTGGGCCAAGCGGTGGGGAGAATTCCGCTTATAATCGACGCGTGGTTTGGCGTGGGAAGCCAGGACCACTGCTCGGTCGCATCGAACATATATCGTTACAATGATGTAGCATCTTCTGGGGCATCCACCTCGAAGGCGGTGGCATCTGTAGGAGACATTCGCCTCTCTGAAAATAAGAACGAAAGCGACGAATCATCGGACAAGATAGTAGCAACCGTTCTCGCTACCGATGGAGCCGATGCCAGAAACGGAAAGCCGAGGGCGATGGTGGCGTTTGCGCCTGGAAGCAAAGCCGCCACTATCGAAGAAGGGGAGATAATAATAATGAAAGATTACATAGGCATCACGAGCGGAAAGGGGTACGTCCTCGATATCATAATCCGCGCTAGCGGCGGAGAGTGCGGGGGGGATATGTGGTTGGAAGGGGGAGGAACCTACGCCAATTTTATGAAAGGAATCGACAACGGCGACTTTGACATGACAAGCGGCAACAACGGCGCTGCCTATGTATTCCACAGTCAAACGGGCAGTGGAAATAATTTGATGACGGTGGGGCTGCCTGCTACAGCCTCAGGCGTCATCGCGGTTGGCGCATACCTGCAGGAAAAACCACATGGACAAAATAAGAGCGAATGGAAAGACTATTACGGCAAAACGTGGGACGCGACCGATATAGACAGCGATACGGATGGCTATGCGAATATAAATGGCGGCACTGTAATGGAGAGATGCCCATTTTCAAGCGCAGGCCCTACGGCAACCGGAGCTATCAAACCCGAAATCATGGCGCCGGGGGACCCTGTAATCTCAACGCTGGCAAAAGGATACGAGAAATCTTACACGGATAGAGAAGGCACTAACTCCTTCAGGCCTCTCAAAATTGACCACAATCATTTCAAAAGCCAGGGGACATCGCAGGCCAGCCCTCACATAGCCGGGCTCGTGGCATTGCTATTCCAGAAAAACGACACCCTGACGGCTGACCAGACGAAGGACGCAATAATAGCCGGAGGCTCCCTCACGACCCCTACCTATGAGGTCGGATACGGAAATGTAAGCGCGACAAAGGTCATCGATTCCGTTTCTTCGCCCGATACGCGCGGATACAGCGGAACTGGAGATCTCAGCACAAGCGATCTGAATCCCAGTTCTTCCAAGGGATGCGGAGGAAGCATAGCGCCTTTTGATTCTGCCGGTTCCCTGTCGCAGATCATCATTCTCGCACTCGCCGCGGCAGGAATGGCGGTGCGAAGGATGAAAAAACATTGTTAATTGTTGGAACTGGATTCCCGCCTAAGACCGCGGGAATGACAACAAACGAGATTGTCATCCCCGCATGGTTTTGGCGGGGATCCGGTAGCTACAGTAACTTGGAATCGAATAAATGAAAAAAATCATCTCAGCGGCGCTGATCGCCGCAATCGCCATCGCAGCTTCATTTGGAATCTCAAAATTAAAATTTTTATCCAGCGCTGAAGATACGACCTTCGATATCAGACAGCTCGCCTTTTCCCCGAAAACATCTGCCAGCGCCGATATCGTCATGATCTGGATCGACGAAAAAACGATTTCGTCGCTGCCATATCGATCCCCGGTGCCGCGCGATTTCCTCGCCAAGTTAAATGACAGACTGCTTTCAGCAGGCGTGAAAATCGTGGGCTATGACATCTTTTTCAAGGGCACATCATTTCCCGAGGCCGACTCTGAACTCGCCGAATCATTGAAAAAATCAAACTCGCTCGCAGTGGTTCCGATGAGGCCGAGATCCCTCTGCCATGAAAAATTCGCAGAGGACCCGGCAATATCCGGATGCGTGGATCTTCCGGATGAAATTTTCATGAACTCACTTACGGGAATCGGACTTGCCGACCTGCCATTTTCCGCATTTGATTCCACAGTCAGGGAGGCAAAGCTTTCATTCATAACCGACCGCGGAAACACCCAATCCTTCGCTGCCATACTCTACGAGGCAGTTAGCGGCGACAGGGCGCAGGACCTGATCGGAGATCCTGCAAACTGGAAAGGGGTTGGGCTTTTATCCATCCCCCCTTTTTCTGATTCCTCCGGAAAAACAGCGATTCGTTTCGCCGGACCTCCGAGCACAATCGGATCCGAAAAAAATCCATTCAGGATATTTTCGGCGAAGATGGTCGCAGATGGCATGATTCCCGATTCATGGCTGAAGGATAAGATAGTTCTTATCGGCGCGGCATACGACGACGCCACCGATGCCTACCTCACGCCGTATTACGGAATATCTACCGGATTTGCCAGAATGAACGGCGTGGAAATACATGCAAACATTCTATCGTCGCTCATGACGAAACAGTTTTATTACTCGATAACTCGCTGGCAGGTATGGATGATATCGGCTGCGCTCGTAATTTTGGTCTCTCTTTCATCGACCATCTTCCCTCCGCTGCGATCGGCGGCTGTCGCTTTGGCTTCGGCGTTTGGATGGATATTCGTATCTGTAATCATTTTCAAAAAATATGCGATAGTCGCTCCGATCGTAACCCCTATCGTTGCGATAGCGATATGCTATCTCTTCGGAGTTGTCTGGAAGGCACTCACCGAGGGGAGGGAGCGAAAATTCATAAAAGGAGTTTTCTCAAGATACGTCCCGCCTGCCATAGTCGATAGGATAGTTGAAAATCCCGAGTTGATAAAGCTAGGCGGTGATGAACGGGTCATCACCAGCATGTTCACCGACATAGCATCTTTCACGAGCATCTCGGAAAAACTCGACCCTTCGACCCTCGTTTCTTTTCTAAATGAATATCTCGGCAGGATGAACGATGTGCTGTTCGAATTCGGCGCCACGCTCGACAAATACGAGGGGGATGCTATCATCGCATTTTTCAACGCTCCGCTCGACGTGGCAAATCATGAGATAGCCGCTGCAAGCGCCGCGATACGCATGAAAGCGGCTGAAAAAGATATCTCGGAAAAATGGAGCGGGCGCTGCGGCAGAGAAATCCGCACGAGGATCGGAATAAACACCGGCCCTGCCGTAATCGGCAACATGGGTTCGGAAGGTCGTTTGGATTACACAGCGATCGGCGACACGATAAATCTAGCAAGCCGACTCGAGGGAACGAATAAATTCTACGGAACGCACATAATTGCGAGCCAGTCCACCGCAGCCGCTCTGTCCGATTCGATAGTAAGAAGGCCTGTCGATCGCGTTCGTGTGAAAGGAAAAAACGAACCGATACTCATTTATGAGATCATAGGTTTTGCGAACGAGCTCGACCCGGCGCGGATCGATTTCGTAATTGCGCAATATCTTGAAGCGTTCAAAAAATTCGAACAGCGGGATTTTTCTGAAGCGAAATCGATCCTGCAAGATATTCTGACAAGACATCCCGATGATTTCCCATCAGTGGAACTTCTCAAGCGCTGCGAGCGCGGAATTTTGGATCCAAGTTGGGATCTTGTAACGGAGATCTCTGGAAAATAGAGATGTATGAATGAGACTCCCGTGACTGGCGACAATTGACAATGGACCATTGACCAGCTGCGATCGGTTGTTTTGGTCGATGGTCAATTGTCCATGGTCGAGGTTATTGTCGGAACGGGATTCACGTTTGCCCCGCGGTAGCGGCGGCTTAAATCATGCGGGAATGACATTCATGGTGTCATCCCCGAATGACGAGAAGGTTGTCATCCCCAAGTGCTTTAATCGGGGATCCAGTAAATCTAAAAAGGAGCTTGTATGAAAAAAATATTATATATCTTCACAGCGACAGCGCTCTTGGCAATTTCCACATCCGCCTTCGCCTCTGCCATCCTAGTGGACAGCGTTGGCGGCGTATCGGTAAAATTTCCGGATGAAAAAATTATGGCCGGCGAGATAGGGATGGAGATGCCGCAGGGAAGCTTTGTATCGACCGACAACTCGGGCAGAGCCTCGATACTCCTGGAAACGGGAACGGTGGCGGAGATAGGCCCCGACTCGAACTATTCGGTGGGAAGGGAAAGCAAAGAGGTCAAGAGCTCGGAATTCGGCGGAGGGATCATGCTCGCGATGCGCGAGATATCGGCCTCCGACGAAGGGCCTACCGTTCATGGAATGGTCAGGGGAGTTCGGACCTTCAAAAGAGCCCGGCCGCGCCCAAGGGCAAACATAATAGGAGCCATATATCCTAAAGCGACCAACGTGCTCCTGACGGATAAAATATCGTTCGAGTGGGACTCAGAGCCGAAGGTGGACTGGCCCTCTCCCGCAATAGCCATAGATGACGCATCGGCAAAAAATATCGCTATCATACCGATAAAGCAAAATCAGAGCTCCGCTATCGTCTCCAATTCCTCAGCCAGGTTTGAACGCGGAAAAAAATACAGCTGGTATCTCGCAACGAGATCGCCTGAGCTTTCTGGAAAGACCGCACGTTTCGAATTTGGCGTCCTCCCCTACCGCGCGGAAAAGGAGCTAAATTCCGAGATCGAAAAAATAAAGGGCTTAAAAATGTCCCCGGATGGGGAAGCCTTCATGAGAGCACAGGTCTATTATAGATACGCCCTCTATCGCATGGCGGTGGATACGCTCCAGCCGATCTACAAAAAAACCGGACAGGAAAATATCGGAAAGTTAATAGATCTCTCTCAGAAAAAGATGGGGATAAGAAGGAGTAAGGATTAAGTTCGGCAGTTGAAATTCGGTTCCTGCGTTTCTTATTCCTTCGGAGCAGCGTAGATCATCGCAGCAGCGGGAGCCCCCCGAAGCCATTTGTCGGATGTGTTGTTGTATGTAACCGACAGAACCATGGAGGAACCCTCCGAAACCGAAATCCCCCGAGGCTCGATGAAGGGATTGCCCTCGAGGTCCAGCAACTTATTTTCGGAATCGAGCTTTGCATCTGCACGCCAGAAAGGCTCAGCGTCGTCGGCAACGCCAACCTCTATTGAGGAGCCGAAATTCGACAGGGCCCCGTGCGCTGCGACCACGGAGAGAGCTTCATTCGTTTCGAAAGAGGCCGACATCTCTGCGAAATCATTCGGCGCGATCGAAACGGCGGAATGACCACACGGATCGAGCTCCAGGAGCATCGGCCTCACGTCCTTCAGGTTCGACTGCTCATTCATCGGTTTAACCAGAAGCGTGAGTTCGAAGAACACATCCTGATACTCCGTGCTCGATTCATTTTTTAGCGATACACGGGCCTCCATGGGATCGGTCGATAGAATCGGGTAGCCATATCCCTGCGGAAGATTAATATCGGTGAGCATCGAGGTAGCCATGGCAAAAGGGAGGCCGCTGCCGGCGTCGGAACAAAGAGGATTTTCCTCATGGAGATTCGATAAAATGACCATGTGCAGAAGGTCATTAGGAAGCGCGCGCCCCTTTACATCTACCACCTTGGGTGAAAAACCGACCATCCAAACCGGCTCATCGCTTTGAAAGGTCATGACCAGTGGACGCTCTAGCATCTCGCCTGATTCGAGCCAGCGCGGAAGGTTCACCGGACCTATGTGATAGACAATTTTTTTGAGGCCGGCCTCAAGCGCAAGCCTGTCGGCTATCGCAGGGGAGGTATCGGCTATCGGGCCGGACTCACGCCCTGCCAGATCGGTCTCGGAAGCGGGGGAATTCGAACAGCCAACCAGGGCGACAAAAACTAAAATAGTGAATAATTTCATTCGGTTCATGGCGGCGGATAATAGCTGGTTTTCATCCCCCAACAATACGCAGGGCGTCAATAAAATCGGATATCCATTTAACGCACCCCGCCGTCCTTCCGGGGAGAGATACCCTCTATCTCCCCTAAATAAAAGCTTAGATATCAATATGTTATTAACTTTAAGGGCTAAAACTGGGGAGGGGTACCGTTTATCTCTCCCACGAAAAAAAATGGGAAATGGGCTTGACTATGCCTGATTTGATATCATATGGTGCGCAACCTGAGGCTATTAGCACTCCGTCGATGTGAGTGCTAATGAATTAAACAAAACGATTTCAACTATTTAAAAGGAGGAAGGAACATGTCGAAGTTGCAGATTAAGCCGTTGCAAGACAGGGTCATCGTGAAACGCCTCTCGGGCGAAGAGAAGACCAAGGGTGGAATCATCATCCCTGACACCGCGAAGGAAAAACCGCAAGAGGGTGAAGTGATGGCGGTCGGCAATGGCAAGATTCTCGAAAATGGAACCAAACAGCCGCTCGATGTGAAGGTCGGGGACAAAATCCTCTTCTCGAAATACTCCGGCACCGAAGTGAAGATTGAAGGTGAAGAGTTCATGATCATGCGCGAAGACGATATCCTCGGCATCATCGGCTGAAAAAAGAAAACCCTAACGAAACAACGAATCAAGGAGGCTTTAAATGTCTGCAAAAGAGTTGCTGTTCAGTCAGGACGCTCGCAATAAAATACTCAGTGGCGTCAACACGCTTGCAAACGCAGTCAAGGTAACGCTCGGCCCGAAGGGGCGGAACGTCGTCCTCGACAAGTCCTTCGGCAGTCCCGTCGTCACAAAGGACGGAGTCACGGTCGCCAAGGATATCGAACTCGAAGACAAGTTCGAGAACATGGGCGCACAGATGGTAAAGGAAGTTTCTTCAAAAACTTCCGACGTTGCCGGAGACGGAACGACCACGGCCACAGTGCTCGCCCAGTATATCTACAGCGAAGGCGCAAAGCTGGTAGCCGCTGGCCATAACCCGATGGCGCTCAAGCGCGGCATCGAAAAGGCGGTGGAATTCACAATCGAAAATTTGAAAAAGAATTCGAAGCCCACGAAGGATCGCAAGGAGATCGCGCAGGTCGGCACAATTTCGGCAAACAATGACGACACCATCGGAGGCATCATCGCCGAGGCGATGGAAAAGGTTGGCAAAGAAGGCGTGATCACCGTCGAAGAGGCCAAGGGGATGGAAACGACCCTCGAGGTAGTCGAAGGTATGCAGTTCGACCGCGGATATCTCTCTCCGTATTTCGTGACCGATCCGGAAAAGATGGAGGTAGCACTCGACAACCCGCTTATCCTCATCAACGAGAAGAAGATCTCCAACATGAAGGATCTCCTCCCGTTGCTAGAACAGGTCGCAAAGATGGGCCGCCCGCTGCTCATCATAGCTGAGGATGTCGACGGCGAAGCTCTCGCTACTCTGGTCGTAAACAAGCTACGTGGCACGCTGCACGTGGCAGCAGTCAAAGCCCCTGGTTTTGGCGATCGCAGAAAAGCGATGCTCGAAGATATTGCCACGCTCACCGGTGGAAAACTCATCGCCGAAGAGCTCGGCTACAAGCTCGAAAACATAACGCTGAACGATCTCGGCAAGGCCAAGAACGTAAAGATCGACAAGGAAAACACCACGATCATCGACGGATCAGGCAAGAAGGAAGAGATCGAAGGGCGCATCGCTCAGATACGCAACCAGATCGAAAACACCTCATCCGACTACGACCGCGAGAAGCTTCAGGAACGCCTTGCCAAGTTAGTCGGCGGAGTCGCGGTGATAAACGTCGGTGCAGCGACCGAAACCGAGATGAAGGAAAAGAAGGCTCGCGTCGAAGACGCCCTCCATGCAACTCGCGCAGCAGTAGAGGAAGGCATAGTCGCAGGCGGCGGAGTAGCCCTCATCCGCGCCACATCAGGACTTGACGCCCTTCGCTCCAAATGCACGGAAGAGGAATGGGAAGGAGTCCAGATCATACGCCGCGCAGCGGAATATCCCTGCCGCTGGATAGCACAGAATGCGGGATGGGAAGGCGCCGTGGTAGTCAACACCGTGAAGGACGCAAAGAATTCCAATGAAGGATTCAACGCCCTGAACTGCAAGTTCGAGGATCTTCTCCAGAGCGGCATCATCGACCCGACCAAGGTCGTCCGTTCAGCTCTTCAGAATGCGGCATCGGTCGCTGGCCTCATGATCACTACAGAGGCCATGATCACCGAAAAGCCAAAGAAGGAAGATCCCATGCCATCTATGCCTCAGGGCGGAATGGGCGGAATGTATTGATCCAGTAAGCATAATGAAGACAAAAGGCCCCTCTTTCGAGGGGCCTTTTTTATCTCGCAAGGGGCCTAAACTCTCAATTTTGGCTCGTAATTTGACAATCTTCCTGTATAATCGCGCACCATGAAAAAGATAATCATCGTAGTTTTTTGCGCCCTCCTCATCTCTTCCGTGCTTGCTTCGACCTCCCCAGCGATGGATTTTTCGGTCCACGGATATTTCAGAAACCGCGGAGTGGTAAACTATGACCTCGACCTTCATAGAAAAAAAACGAACATGCCAGACTCAAATGATCGCTTCGGACTCATCCAGTACAACCAGATGAGGCTTCGCCTCGAACCTGTATTCAAGCTCAACAATTACTTGTCTATGCAGGGGCAGCTCGACATCCTCGACAACGTCCTATTCGGAAGCAAAGACACGGAGCAGCTGCATATCATCGCCCCGATAGTCGGCGATCAGACTCTCCCTCCGGGAGCCGGATCATTCTACATGTCCGGCCCCTCGACCGTTGGAACAAATGGCGCAATCAATGTTCGTCGCATATGGGCCGATATTTTAACTCCGATAGGAAAGTTTCGAATAGGACGCCAGCCCTCAAACTGGGGGCTCGGAATATTCCAAAATGACGGAAACGACCTTCAGGGAGATTTCGGAGACACCGCAGACAGGCTGATGTACATCATGCAGTACGATATCGCAGGCACCGGCGCCATGACTGGAGGGCTTTTTTGGGACATCGCCTACGATGCCCAGTTCGATCCGAGGCAGGATCTCTTCAACACAACCCTCGCACCAAACAGCGATGACTGTCAGCAGTACGGTGCGATACTTCTGTTCGAACGCCCGGAGTTTGCGCTCGGGATGACGGGAGGCCTTCGCCGCAGAAATGGCCGCACCGGAAATACGACGATGTGGGTCACCGATGCCAACGGCGATGAAATCAGGGCTGGCATCGACGGCAAAACGCTCATGTACTTCGCTGATCTCTATGCCAGATACACCTATGAAAACTACGAGTTCAAATTCGAAGGGGTATATCTGGGCGGAAAGGTAACCACCGGTCTCGCTCTGGATTCGATACCATTCGCCGGCCTGTCAGGTGGAGTGGATGGCATCATCCAGCTTCCGCCGGAACAGCGAATGCGCACATTCATGGCGGCGTTCGAGGCAACCGGAAAGTACAAGACGGGGGATGAGTGGAAGTTCCAGACTGGATACGCTGAAGGGGATGACACTCCATTTTCCAATAATATAACGATGTTCGGATTCAGGCCCGACTATCAAATAGCGCTGATAATGTTCAACCTGCCGCTCGGATCTTCTCCGGCCCTGTATGGAGCAAAAAATTACGGCCCAGCAGGGTCGCAGTATCTGGCTGGGAAAAAGCCTATCACCAGCAATTACATAAACAACGCTCTGTATTTCTCGCTCGGCTACAAACACAAATTTGATCTCGCAGGAACCGAGTGGGCTCAGTGGGCCAAGGTCGGCACAAAAATCACAACGGCATGGGCTCCCAAGAAAAACACGAATATAAACCTGGCCGATCTCATTCCGCAGCAGGGAAGGTGGCCCTCGATAAGCGAGCGCAGCACTTCTATGTGGCAGCGCTGGTACGGCCTCGAAGTTGATCTATTGGCCGAGGCTATGCTATTCGAAAATCTCTATACGGCGCTTGAGGGTGGCATACTCCTCCCCGGAAGGGCGTACGATATAGATGTAAATCTCGTCGATCCGGGTTCAATCATCGATCCGATCCCGAGGGATAAGGCCGAGCTGGCCTGGATGATCAGGCTCACCGCTTCGATCCTCTTCTAAACTCATCCTCACGAAATTTTGGCGCTGGCCGAATCACCTCTCATTATGCGATCGGTAAAATTTGTCGCATCAAAAATTACACTATTGAAATCAATCAGTTGAATAGGGCATTGAGGGCCGCCTTCTGGCCCGTGATTTGCAAATTTATATCGCCAGAGGCTGCGAGATGAAGATACCGGCTGGGATCATAATGGAGAAGATGCGGCGCGAGAGGCGCGAAAGGGAGATGGAGGAGGCGCACCGCATCCCATTGATCCCCGTCGATGAAATGCGGGAGAGGCCAGAAAGCACTCATAGGGACAGGGAGTCGGAAAAAGTCATCGTCATAGAGCTGTGACGATTGCATAGCCCAAAGAAAAACCCCCTCAACCTTGCGGCGAGGGGGTTTTTCTCATTTCTGACTGTTTTACGATGCTAAGCTGCTGTGCCTCGCGAACAGAACGACACCGGCTATTATCGAAACCGCGCCAATCACGATCTGCGCTACGGGCGATCCATCGAAAAGATTCGCCAGGCCACGGCTAACCGGCGGCAGGGTGTTTATCAGCCCGCCTATCAAAAGCATTATCGCCCCAAACGTGACAGCATTCATCTTCATCTCCTCCTCCTTTGTTTTCGGTTTCGACCGGCGGAAACTTCCAAGGCCGCGCGCTGCCATTCCGCCTGATTTTTTTCGAAACCGTTCGATCTTGAAGGGGATGATACAGATGAAAAAAGATCCTTCCAAGAAAAATATCGCGTAACTATTTGATATTGCGTCATTTTTTGTGCGGCGCGTCGGCGGCCGGAAAGGCGCGCAAAGACTGACGATTCAGGCAAAAATGATGCGGCACCGCCCTGACACATCGCAAAACAAAAACCGCCATAAGCTCATTTTTTTTGAATCTGCTTTACCGAAATTTTTGTTTCGTACTCGCCCTTCACGTTACAGATCGCCCTGACAGATATTTCATCGCCATCTTGCGCCGCGAATTTTATCGGAGGCATCGTCTGCTGGCGGCGGCTGGTCTGAAAGTCGAATTCCTTCTTCGCAATTACCTCGCCGCCGCGAGAGAGAATCACTTCTTTTACAAAATGTTTCGAAGGATCATTAACCATGTGCTCCACGGCGATATTCATTTCCTGCCTGTTTTTACTGTAGGAGGCCTTGATAAAATGCGGCGGGTCAGCAAAGGCGGTGGCAGCAAGAAAAAAAATCGACGAAACCAACAGAAAAAACTTTTTCATGACTAGATCCTTTGAGGGCTTGGAATATTCTCCGATTTTATTTTACGTCAGATCGCAAATCATCCAGCGACTTAATGAGATTCGTCAGCATTTTTGCAATCACATCAAGCTGCTCGTAATATTTGGCATATTGCTCTTCACTGACAAGAGTTTTTCGGTGCAGGACTTGAATAATTGGCACGCACTCAAATGTGGAGCCACGAGCTATCCATAAAAACTGGCGTTTTTCACCTTTGTGCCATCGGCCGTTGCCTTCGGCGATGTTCAAGGGAACTGAAAGTGCAGCACGGGAAAGTTGGTCGATGAGAGAATAGGAAGTTTTGCCTTTAAGATATTCACAGAGAGATTCGACGGTTTCGACCCAATCGAGCGACTTCTGATAAACTTCAAGTTTTTCAAACTGAAATGACATGCAGATTTTAACCTCTATTTTCTATTCTCCATTTTCTATTTTCTCGACTTTTCGCCTACGTCAGTAGCAACCAACCCCGGAAAATAGAAGAATAGAAAATGGAAAATAGAGGACGACTTTTCGCCAGAAAAGTCGTTGCGCGCCCGGGAGGATTCGAACCTCCGGCCCTCTGATCCGTAGTCAGATACTCTAATCCGCTGAGCTACGGGCGCGTAATTCCATTCAAGAACCCGTTATAAGGACTCGAAGGTCCCCTGAAAAAAGCGCAGATCGTGCGGCTCGAACTTGAATTTCAACCCTTTGACTTCACTTCTGCGCTTCCACACCCTTTTTAGAGACTCCACCACGACATCCATATGGGAATTCGTGTAAACCCTTCGCGGGATGGTAAGGCGAACGAGCTCTAGCTTCGGCAACCTGTTCTGACCGGTGGTGTGATCCCTTCCGGCAGAGACTATTCCTCGTTCCATCGAACGAACTCCGCTTTCTATGTAGAGCTCAGCGGCGAGCCGCTGTGCCGGATACTGTTCCTGAGGTATATGCGGAAAGAAGGCCTTTGCATCGACGAAGACGGCATGACCGCCGATCGGACGGACGACAGGTATGTCGGCCTGCATACAGCTACGGCCTAGATATTCTACTTGGTTTATTCTCCAGTTTATTATTTCCTCGTTTTCAGCTGCCTCCTTGAAACCGCGTGCGACCGCTTCCATGTCACGCCCAGCCATACCGCCGTAAGTATGAAGACCTTCGAACACGACCACCAGATTTTTTGCATCGATGAAAAATTTTTCCTCATTCATCGCAAGCCATCCACCGATATTCACGTATGCGTCCTTTTTTGCCGACATCGTGCATGCATCGGTGTAGGAGCAAAGCTCCCGGCAGATATCTTTCAGGCTCTTGTTCGAATATCCCTGTTCGCGTTTCCTGATGAAATAACAATTTTCCAAAACGCGCGCCGCATCTAGCACAACCTTGATACCGTTCCTCCTGCAGTACTTTGAAACCTCACGCATATTGGCCATCGATACGGGCTGCCCGCCTGCCATATTGACTGGCGCACCTACCGTTATGTAGGCAACTCTGTCAGCTCCGAATTCATTTACGATCTTTTCCAGTTTCGCCAGATCTACATTCCCCTTAAACGGATTATCCGCATAGGGATCGTGCGCATCGTCGATTATCACATCGTGGAAAGTTGCGCCGGCCATTTCCTGATGAAGGCGGGTCGTTGTGAAATACATATTTCCAGGAACGTGGTCGCCTGGCTTGATGAGACACTTTGAAAGTATGTGCTCGGCCCCTCTCCCCTGATGAGTGGGAACGATGTACTTGTATCCCATGACATCGCGAACGACCTCTTCTAAAAAATAATAATTCTTGCTGCCGGCATACGCCTCATCACCGAGCATCATACCCGCCCACTGATAGTCGCTCATGGCGGAGGTTCCGGAGTCGGTCAAGAGGTCTATCCACACATCTTCGCTCTTTAAAAGAAAGGTATTCCAGCCAGCCTCTTTCATCGCCCTTTCGCGTTCCGATCGTGTCTTGATCTTGATATGCTCCACCATTTTAATTTTATAAGGTTCCGCCATCATCATTATGTCATCCATAAATCCTCCTAGTTAAAACCGGCGAAGGCCGGGGATAGGCTTATAATAAGACTCTGAAAGCGATGCAATACAGAAATCCGGCCACAAGAGCTCAGCCCAGCGCTGTTTCAGCCGTAATAGGCTATCGCTTCTATTTCGACATCCACGTTTTTGGGCAGGCTTTTCACCGCAATGCAGGCTCTGGCGGGCTTATATTCTCCAAAATATGAAGCATAGACCTCGTTTACCGCTCCAAAATTGTTCATATCCGACAGGAAGATGGTCGTTTTTGCGACATCGTTGAAAGTGAGCCCTTCTGCTGCCAGCACTTCTTTCAAGTTGTTCATAACAAGCTTTGCCTGTTCAGCGGCATTTCCGCCGAATAGTTTAAGCTCTCCGCTCTTCGGGTCGATCGGAAGCTGGCCCGAGCAAAATAAAATATTCCCAGCCTGAACGGCCTGGCTGTAGGGGCCGACGGCCTTCGGGGCATTCTCTGTCGATATCATCTTCAGAGGCATAAACAGCATCCTTTCGTTACAGTTTTCTATCAAACTATCGCACTACTTCGAACGTTCAACCCACACGTTAGCCAAAGATATAACCGTTTTTAACGCAGCCTCGATAGTCTCAACTGTATTCCATTCGTTGAGGCTGTGCATGTTCTGCATTCCTATAAATAGATTTGTCGAAATAAGCCCTCTGAAACAAAGATGACATGAGTCGTTGCCGCCGCGAACATAGTTAAGTTTCGGCGTCAGACCTATCCTCTTCATCGCCTCTTTGGCGTATTCAACCACGCGCGGATCCTTATCAAGCTCGTACTTGTAATTTTTGTATGTCTCCTTGATGTCGATATCTATCTTGGCTTTCGGAAATTCCTTGAGGAGCTCTTTCTTTATTCCAGCCAGAATGGACTTCTGTTTTTCTATCCCTTCGAGCTCGAAATCCCTTAGATAAATATCCATCTCAGCATGCCCTATTTCGCCCCTGAGATTGGCTACCCACCAGATCGGATCTCTTCCTGATGCGTTCTGAGGCCATCTACGATCATCCATTTTCGATATAAACTTAGCCAGGACCTGTGACGCGTTCAAATATATTCCCTTTCCGTATCCTGGAAATGCGGAAAAACCTTCGACGCGAATCTTCCCCATAAATCCGTTAAAACTTTCGATGTCTATCTCGCCCATTTCTCCGCCGTCGATAGTGTATGCTACATCCGCACCGAATTTTTTAAGATCGAGTTTTTCCGTTCCGACGCCTATCTCTTCATCAGGGATGATGGCTATCCTGATATCTCCATGCAGGTCATCGTTGTTATCCTTCATGTAGTGGGCGAGTTCAACTATCACTGCAATACCTGCCTTGTCATCACCCCCAAGCAAAGTTGTCCCATCGCTCGTTATGATGGTATGACCTATACAATTTTTCAGATGCGGTGCGTTCTCCGGAGTAAGTTTCAAACCAGGCTTCGCAGGATACTCAATATCGCCACCTTTATAATTTTCCACAAAGCGGGCCTTGACGTCCTTACCTGGCGCATCAAAAGAGGTGTCCAGATGTGAAAGCAGGCCTATCACTGGAACCTTTCCATAAGCGGGATGATCGTGCGGAATATTCGACTTGATCGTTGCGAAGATGAAACCGCCTTTACTCATCTCACAGTCATCTGCACCAGCGGCTATCAAATCTTCAAGCACGAGCTTTGCGAGATCAAGCTGGCCGGGGGTGCTCGGAGTAGTTTTGCTCTCCGGATCAGAGGTAGTATCTATCTTGGTATATTTGACAAACGTGTTGATCAGCCTCTTTCTATCTACCATCTCTTCCTCCAATCTTATATCGCAGTGAATTTACTGTCCTTCATTATTACCTTACCATCAACTTCGATCGTAACATCCCTGAGAATTCCATCGTTATGTGCATTGCTCGTCCAGTCGGCTCCAGTCTTATCAGGATAGGGGCTGCCCAGAGCAAGATGGACTCCCGGAAATTTTTCATCCTGAAGAAGGTTGGATATCAGCTTCTTCAAGCCAAGGTTGGTCCCGATCGCAAACTCTCCGAGCCTGTCTGAATTTTCGTCGGTGTTGAAGGTGTATTCTTCGAATTCCTTTTTAAGCTCTGCATTGGCACATTTAACGCTCCCCTTCACACAACGTCCGTTTTTAAGCTCATACGTAAGAGGGGTTGAAGATATATCGCCGTATTTCTTGTTGAAAAAGTCTCCGAAACATCCATCGACTACAACCCTGCCGTTGATGTCAGCCGGAAATGTAAAGATTTCACCATCAGGCAGATTGCTCCATGCCCCGGGTTTTATATTGCCATCGCATAGAACCCATCTGTATTTATCATTGTCAATATCAGCGGTAAAATCGCTGCCGCCTCTAGATGTAACGCGAATCTTCCTTGCTTTGGAAACTATATCGTGAACTTTTTTCGTAACATCCTGGATCTGGGCGTAGTCCGATGCCATGCCCTGCCCCATCATCGCCTCTATAAAATTTGGCATATGACCATGGCGTATCTTCATTTCTTCAACGATCTTCAACATCGGAATTCTAAAGCTCTCCAGTTCCCCCTTCTTACCCTGAGCGACGTAGATGCTGACGGTACAATTTTTAAGCGTGTCGGCAATTTCATCTGGAAACCTGAGCGGAGTCGAGCCGTCATCAGGTCTCGATCCATAATTTTCCATGATGAACTTGACAACCTCCGCCCCGGCATTTTTTGCCTCATCGTAGAGAGTAGCAGCGAGATAATCCGTGTCCTTATCGGTTATGATCGCCATCTTTTCACCACGCTGAACCTTGAGACAGTTAACTATAGCCTGTTTGGCGCCGAATTTTACCTCTGCGCTTACCATAGAACCTCCTTCTTTTTAAACGAAAACCCCCCGCCGGTGGCGGGGGGCCCCAAAGCCTGTTAGGCCGATTCCTTCTTCGCCCTCTTCGCATCCGTATAAACATAGACGCAAAGGACGCAAAGCATGACCGCACCGAGCCAGTTCCCGAAAACTCCATCGTTGTGGAAGCTCGGAAGGATGTTTACTTCGTAGCTCGTCTCTATAAATCTGATCACTGAACCAATAACACCCATTAGAGCTCCACCTGCGATAAAACCGGATGCGATGAGAGTTCCTCTCTCACGCCTGACGTTTGCGAGGCCCGTGTCGCCCTTCGCACTCTTCTGAACGAAGTGGGCGATTATAGCACCGAGAAGAACCGGCATGTTGTATGCCATAGGTATGTACATACCCAGAGCGAACGCCAGAGGTGCTATGCCAAGGAGCTCCATGATGATGGCGATTACTGCGCCTATTCCGTAGAGCAGCCACGGAGCGCCCTGAGCTGACATGACGCCCTTTATGATTGCGGCCATGGCGTTTGCCTGCGGAGCAGGAAGCGGTTTCGGATGCAGTTCGGAGACAACAAAACCATCGACGCGATTCAGCATTATTATGACCGCTGCAACTGTTGCCGCAGCAAAAAGCGTTCCTAAAATCTTGCACCATTGCTGTCTGGATGGCGTAGAGCCTATCCAGTACCCGACCTTCAGGTCGGTGATAAGTCCGCCGGCCATAGAAAGAGATGTGCAGACCATGCCTCCGATGAGAAGCGCCGCCATCATCCCCTGCGGACCGGAGAGCCCCGCAGCCACCAGGATAACGCAGGAAAGAATCAGCGTTATTATCGTCATACCGGAGACGGGGTTGATTCCCACGATGGCAATCGCCCTCGCAGAAACCGTGGTAAAGAGAAACGAGACCAGGAAGACCACCGCAAGAGCTACCAAGCTGAGTGAGGAGGGATTTACCTGATCGTCAAGGACGGAATATCTGAAGAATATCCAAGATCCTACGATTAGAGCGAGCAGCATAAGAAGGATGACCGGCATAGGTATATCTCTCTGCGTTCTCTCTACCTTCGTCTCCCCTTCACGCCCCCTTCTGGACTCGAAGGCCTCTCTGAAGCCCTTCGTGAAGGCCTGGACTATTATCGGCATGGCTTTTATTATTCCGATGAGGCCTGCCGCGAAAATTCCACCGATACCTATGTATCTGACGTAGTTTCCAAAGATCTGGTGAGCGCTCATCGAGGCAATCGTCGTTCCCTCCGCCGCAGGGGGAATCGCAACGGGGATGAAGCCGCCGAGGTAGTTGAAAAACGGTACGAAGATGAACCATGACAGCATCGAACCGCAGGCGATGATAAGGGCGTAGCGCAATCCGACTATGTATCCAAGCCCGAGAACGGCAGCCCCGGTATTGATGGTAAAAACAGCCTTAACCTTGTCGGTCAAAGGAGCCATGAAACCTATCATAGCCGTCGTAAATTCCTCGGCCCATGAATGCATAGCAAGTACCAGAAAATCGTATAGGCCGCCGATCGCCATCGCGACTGCGAGGATCTTGGCCTGAGCGCCGCCCTTCTCCCCGGCGACGAGAACCTCGGTCGTCGCAGTGGCTTCTGGAAAGGGGAGCTTGCCGTGCTGATCGGAGACAAAATATCTGCGAAGCGGGACCAGATAGATGACGCCTATGATGCCGCCCATAGTAGCAGCGAGGAAAATCTGCATCAGGTTCACATGTGCATCCAACCCCAGTATGAAGAGCGCGGGGAGCGTGAAGATAGCCCCGGCAACAACCAGCCCCGAGGCGGCGCCGATCGACTGTATTACCACGTTTTCAAGTATCGTGGATTTTCGCCTGAACAGCTGACCAAGGCCAACCGCCAGAATCGCTATCGGTATCGCAGCCTCAAATACCTGAGCGATCTTGAGACCAAGATAGGCTGCAGCGCCCGAAAACAGGATCGCCATCAGGATACCCATGAAGATAGCCCTGAAGGTGAGCTCTTTCACATTGTCGTTCGCACCGACTATCGGCGTGTAAACTTCACCGGGCTTTAGCTCGGTGTACGCATTTGCCGGCAACCCGGACTTTCCGCTTGAGACCTGCATACAACCCCCTTGGTTATAAAAACAGCGCCCCAGGATTACCCCTGTCGGCGCCGCATCGTGTCCTACTTATATAATGATATGATAAAATGTTTTAGATATGCCACCATCAAAGCCTCCACATCATCGATTGGTCAACGTTTGTATTTAACGGGATAATCTTTGTCAACAATACATCCCTTTTTTAAGCACTAGGATTGACTCGGAGAACGCAGTACTATAATTAAGGAACCTCTGAGAAACTAGCGGTAAGCGCCTCTAAAAACACTATTATGAGCCGTCGCGACCGGAAAACTCACGTCGCTAGTTTCCTGTATTGGAGCAGCGCGGTTATATTTTGAAGCGGGGCAGGCGGAAATCCCGTTCCAACAATAACTTCGACCACGGACAATTGACCATCGACCAAAACCACCGATCGCAGCTGGTCAATGGTCCATTGTCAATCGGCACTCGGGGATGACAAGCGCATAGTTTTTAGAGGTGCCATGAATTTGTTGATTTTTCAGAGGTTACTTAAATCAGGCAAATGAGACTTGGAATTGACATCCTCCTTGACGAAAATCGATCTAAATTGCTCGGCCGCAGAGTTGGGCTTCTCACCAACTCTGCCTGCGTGGATTCAAAGGGAAGACCCACTCTAGATAGGGTTTTATCGGATGATGAAATCGACCTGAGGGCGATATTCGCCCCTGAGCACGGAATAAATCTGTCCGCACAGGACATGGAACCCGTTCCATCCGAATCTGAACAAAGGAGGAAAGTACCCGTACACAGCCTGTACGGAAACTCCGTAGAATCGCTAGTCCCTACGGACGAAGCCCTCTCCTCCATAGACCTGATGCTGATAGATCTTCAGGATATAGGAAGCAGATACTATACTTA
Organism: Myxococcales bacterium; assembly: GCA_012513515.1. Taxonomy (NCBI): domain Bacteria; kingdom Pseudomonadati; phylum Myxococcota; class Myxococcia; order Myxococcales; species Myxococcales bacterium. Next base: position 88,861 of record JAAZCA010000031.1, read on the forward strand.
CGTATGGACGGCGGCGCTTTGTGCGAAAGGCTGTTCCCGAAGGGGGAGAAAGATAATCCTGTGCGACCGCCCCAATCCGATAGGCGGAATCTCTACAGAAGGCGGCGGAATAGAACCGGGGTTTGAATCATTTGTGGGGCTGTATTCGGTGCCAAACAGGCATGGAATGACGATCGCTGAGATTGTTCACTATGTGAACAATAATGAGCATATCGGCGCAAACATGGATATCATAAAGATGGATGGATGGCAAAGACAGATGCTGTGGAATGATACCGGCCTCAGTTGGCACAATCCATCTCCGAATATGCGTTCGCTAGCTGCCGCACTTCTATATCCGGGGATGTGCCTCATTGAGGCCACCAATCTTTCCGAGGGACGGGGAACCGATGAACCATTCATCCTCGTAGGCGCACCGTTTATATCAGCTGATAAAATATCGTCGGAATTTAACGCCCTCTCGCTCCCTGGAATCATCGCCGAACCGGCGAGCTTCACGCCCAATCGTCAAAAATGGAGAGGAGAACGGTGCGAGGGGGTCCGCTGGAAAATTATCGATAGAAATACATTCCGCCCATATCTGACTGGCCTTGTCTTCATATGGCTTGTGAAAAAACTTTATGGAGGCCGCGGCTTTGAGTGGCGCAAAGATCCCTACGAATTCGTCAGCGATATCCCTGCGATAGATCTTTTGACCGGGTCTGCGCAATTCAGAAAAAAAATCGACAGCAGTTCTATGGAAGACCTCTTAAAACTATCTGAAACCCCGCAAGAATTTGCAGATAGAATCTCCGGTTATCTTTTGTATTGAATAGTTAAGGAACCTCTGAAAAATCAGCAATCCTCTCGAGATCGTATTATATGTAGTAGCCAAGACTTGATCTGACAGTTGGCACCCTCCGGGGTGTCTGTCAGTTTAAGTCTTGGCTACTACACTCTCACGTGCAAACAACTAAATCTTACACCTTTATTGCGGAGAGGGAGGGATTCGAACCCTCGGTACCCTTTTGAGGTACAACTGCTTAGCAGGCAGCTGGAATCAGCCACTCTCCCACCTCTCCCCCACCACTAAACCGTTGGTGGGGCCCCGTACCCCACAACGTCTTAATGTGGGGCCACCCCTCGCTATTTATA
>JAAZCA010000032.1 GCA_012513515.1 Myxococcales bacterium
AGCGTTTGACTCTCATAATAATTGGGGTTCTCCTCGGAAATCTTTTTCACCTCTTTATTGAATCTTGCGAGCATGAAGTCGAAAAGCCTGCCCGCATTCTCATTCAGACCGTAGTTATCCCCTTCCTTGTGTGAGTAGATCCTTTCGAAGCCGGACTCCTCCCACATATTATCCTCCAGAAACTTTTCCCAGATCCAGACGAAATCATCGACCTGCAAAAATTTGCCTATATGGAATATTCTGGCGCGCTCATTCTCATCGACCCTTTTCAAACAGTCTATAAATTCCGACTTGCCCGCAGCTGGGCGCCCCAATAAAAGTATATTTTCAAATCTGTTCATTTTTTCTTCTCCTGGTAGATCTCGAATAGGCGATCAAGATGAGGTCCGTATCGTTTCGCCAATGGCCCGCGTTCTTTGAGCTCGGGAGTATTATTCATCGTTACAAATGGTATATCGACGCCATGAAAGGTAAGAAAACCAAATTCTTTTCCGCCAGTCAGTTCATGCCAGTCGTCGATTTTATAAAAATACTCCATCGTCTCCTTCGGGGCCATATGGGCGAGGCTGGAGCTTTTAAGCTTCTCCTGATATCTTGCTATGTTTCTTCGCCACGACTCCTCGAAATCGACGTCAACGTAAAGTATTGCCGCCTTTTCCAAAACCTCCTTTGAAAGCCTCGTGAGCGCATTTTTGTAGGCATCCTTCATCCCGCGAGCGAACTCTATGATGAGGGTCCCCTCTTCATAAAAATCCGGATTGGAAAGATACTTCTTGTTTATTACGTAGTTGAATTTTGCGAAGAGAAAATCGTAGAGCTTTATCTGATCCGGAAATTTTACGTTGTAATTTCCTTCCTTGCGTTCCGAAAACACCCTTTCGTAGCCCGCTTCTTCCCATAGGTCATCCTCGAGAAATTTTTCCCATAGCCAGAAAAAATCGTCCACCCCCTCAATCTTGCCCAGATGATATTTATCGGCCCTTTCGGAATCGGAGGTTTTTTCCATAAAATCTATAAACTCCGATTTTCCGGCTGCGGGGCGCCCTAGAAGCAGAAAATGGTCGAATGTCCTACTCACGATTTCCTCCTCTGTTTGTGGTGGTTGGGATCAAAGGGAGAGCTAGCACGAAAGAAGCATCGACTGCAAGGCTTGCAAATACAGATTTTACCTATAAAAACTGCCCTAGCACTCCTTGACAAAGGGGAATGCTTCAACTATTGCGTTGCCGCGCTAACTTACCAAATATGAAAGGATTTTTATGAACAGGATAGTACGGAGGAATCAACTCTCCGATAACGTGGTGGAGCTCGTAGTGGCATCCCCGGTCATCGCCCGCAAACGAAAGCCCGGTCAGTTTATAATACTTCGTACTCACGCCGACAAAGCGGAGAGAATACCGCTGACGATAGCCGACGCGGATTCAAATGCAGGGACGATCACTCTCGTGTTTCAGGTTGTCGGGAAAAGCACTGCGGAGCTTTCGGATCTGAAAGAAGGGGATTCAATACACGACCTCGCCGGGCCTCTGGGTAAACCTACACACGTAGAAAATTTTGGAAGCGTGGTCTGTATCGGCGGGGGAATAGGAATCGCTCCGCTCCATCCGATCGCTCAGGCGATGAAGTCTGCAGGCAACAGGGTAACATCAATACTCGGCGCCAGGACAAAAAATCTTCTGATAATGCAGGAGCATATGAAGAAGGCTTCCGACGAAGTGATAGTTGTCACCGACGACGGAAGCGCAGGTGATCAGGGATTCGTCACAACCGCACTGGAAAAATTAATTTCTTCCGGAGAAAAAATCGACATGGTTGTAGCGATAGGGCCTTCGATAATGATGAAGATGGTCTGCAAGGTTACAAAACAGCACGACATCAGAACGGTGGTTTCCTTAAACACCATTATGGTCGATGGAACCGGCATGTGCGGATGTTGCAGAGTTTCGGTGGATGGAACTACTCAGTTCGTATGCGTGGACGGACCGGAATTCGACGGACATAAGGTAGATTTCGAAGAAATGATGCAGAGGCAATCGACATACCTGGATCAGGAAAAAAAATCTTACGAAATTTATAAGCACGGCTGCGGCGACAACTGCACCTGCAACCGCAAATAATTTTCAAAAAACGGCAGCACTAGGAGATTTCGATGACACTGACAGCGGCGGAAAGAATGAAAATACCCAGGCAGAACATGAGGGAGCAGCCCCCTGCCGAAAGGGTAAAAAATTTCAAAGAGGTTCCATTCGGCTATACTGAGGACGAAGCTGTAGAGGAAGCAAAGCGATGTATAGCCTGCAAGGCGCCACAGTGCATGACCGGATGCCCCGTGGAAATAGATATTCCAAAATTCATACAGCAGATAGCTAACCGCGATTTCGAAAGAGCTATTGAAACTGTCAAGAAGACAAACCTCCTTCCTGCCGTCTGTGGCAGGGTATGCCCGCAAGAGACTCAATGCGAAATCAAGTGTATCCTGGGAAAGAAGCACAAGCCCGTCGCAATAGGAAATCTCGAAAGATTCATCGCCGACTATGAACGAAACAAACTTGGCGCAAAAATTCCTCAAATCGCCAGCAAAAGCGGACGTCGAGTTGCAGTCGTTGGCGCAGGACCCGCAGGACTTACCGTTGCCGGAGACCTCGCAAAGATGGGACACTCGGTAACCGTATTCGAAGCTCTTCACAGGCTCGGCGGCGTCCTCATGTACGGAATCCCGGAATTTCGGCTGCCAAAGGAAATTCTTGAATTCGAAGCCAAATTTCTCGAAAAATTGGGCGTGGAATTTAAGGTCAATGCGGTTATAGGTATGCAGTATTCTCTGGATGAACTCTTCGAGCAGGGATTCGAAGCGATCTTCCTTGGGACTGGAGCCGGGCTCCCCTATTTCATGAACATACCCGGTGAAAACTTCAACGGCGTATATTCCGCAAACGAATATTTGACCAGGTCGAATCTGATGGGGGCATATGAATTCCCGAAATCCGACACTCCAATAGCTCAGTCCAAAAATGTAGCCGTCGTAGGCGGCGGAAATGTGGCTATGGATGCAGCCAGAACGGCAAAGAGGCTCGGCGCTGAAAATGTCTATATAATATACAGACGCTCGGAACAGGAAATGCCAGCAAGGCTCGCCGAAGTTCATCACGCGAAGGAAGAAGGAATAATCTTCAACATCCTCATGAATCCGACCAGATTCATAGGTGATAAAAACGGATGGCTAACTAAGGTCGAGTGCATAAAGATGGAACTCGGGGAACCGGATAACTCTGGGAGAAGGCGCCCGGTACCGGTGAAAGGCTCCGAATTTATGATCGACATCGACTGTGCCGTTATCGCCATAGGAAACGGTCCAAACCCTCTGGTTCCGCGTACTACGCCAGATCTGGAAACCAACAAGTGGGGAAATATCATAGCAAATCCCGAAACCCAGAAGACTTCGAAGAAGGGGGTGTTCGCCGGAGGGGATATAGTTCTCGGCGCCGCAACCGTCATTCTCGCAATGGGAGAAGGACGGCGAGCCGCCAAGGCAATAGATGATTACTTGAAAACAGGGAACTGGTAGCACATAAAAGCAAGGGGAGGGCTTCACATGCAGAAAAATTTCGCATCTGAACTGATAGCAAAAGCGATTGAACGTGAGGAGGATGCCCATAGGTTATATAGTCAAGCGGCAAACCTCGCTCAAAAGCCGGAAGTCAAAAAACTTTTTGAGGAACTCGCATCGCAGGAACTCGACCATAAAGAAACGCTCAAGAAAATAGACCCGTCCCAGTTTAGCGAAAAAGCCAGCGAAAAGACTGCGACTTCAAACATCGCTTCTCTTGTCGAACCACGCAAACTCAACCCAGGGTTTTCTATTCAGGATGCGCTGATTTTCGCCATAAAAAGAGAGGAAGAATCCTATCGTTTTTACACCGAATTCGCTGAGCTGGCCGAGGATGAAAAACTTAAAAATATTTTCTTCAACCTAGCAGCGATGGAGATGCATCACAAAAACTCGCTGGAAGATATCTACGACAGAAAAATAGCGTGGGAGAACTAGGCTGTCTTCACCCTGATGATTCTTCCTCAAGATCTCCCGATGAAAAAGAAGATAGGATATCCTTTTGGACTATCTGATAAGCAGCAAGCGAATATTTTGAATCCCGTTCGATATCGGAGGCGAGCTGCTCACCATCTTTTCCGGCAAGATTTATGAATTCACGCGCACGCAACCCGCTCTCATCGTGATTCACAATCGTAAGATTTTTCCCATCCCCCTTCGGATCCTTCAGATGTATAGTCAGGTGTTTCACTATAACGGTATTTTTAAGATTGCTCGTAATCTGGCGCTTAGTTGGCAGCGGCCTCACGTCCTCAGGTGAAACAAACAAGTGATGAATTTCTCCGTTGATCTCTATCGGCCTCTGGCGGTCTTCGGAGTTCTCCGGACCGATAACTATTTCGTAGTGGCCGTAATTGGCATTCACGCTTATGACATGGACCTCGCCCGGCTTCATATCCTTCAGATCCTTGACCACCTCAGCGAGCTGTTTGAAAAAAGGAGCGGTAGGTCGCTTTTTTCTACTCATTTGTCCCCCCTCGGTTCTTTTCCCAGTACGCTCCGCTTCCAAGCAAGAGCAATTCATATGCCAATAAATGTCATAGATTTTTTATTGATAACTAATTGAAAAATAAGAAATTATCATAGAGACCTCGCGAAACAGCCCACACCCCCGCAGGTCAATATATTGACGAACGCGAAGAAGCTGTGGAGTTTTTGACATGGGCTCAAATTAACAGCAGAGACCTTTTCCCCATAGGGAGAAAGAGGAGGGGCTTAATCGCCCTGAAAATTAAAGAAAATGCGAAATAGTTGAAAGGTTGAGCTTCCTACAGTTAGCGAGGGTTCTACTTCGAAAGCGATATCCCTAGTTCAGCGAGTTGGTGCTCATCAACATTCGAAGGGGCATCCGACATGAGATCGGTGGCCGACGTAGTCTTTGGAAAAGCTATGACATCGCGTATGGAATCCGTGCCGGCAAGGAGCATAACCAGCCTGTCTAGCCCCAAGGCAATTCCCCCATGCGGAGGAGCCCCGAACTGAAGCGCATCAAGGAGAAAACCAAACTTGGCGCGTGCCTCCTCTTCGCATATTCCGAGCACATCGAATATTTTCGACTGCATGCGGCTGTCATGAATACGAGTCGATCCGCCGCCGACCTCGCTGCCGTTCATCACGATGTCATAGGCTAAGGAACGAGCCTTCGATGGATCGGAATCCAAAAGCGCCACGTCATCAGGATGAGGGGCTGTGAAAGGATGATGAACGGCTACGTACCGCTTCTCATCGTTATTCCATTCCAGAAGCGGGAAATCCACTACCCAGAATATGTCCAGCTTCGATTCATCCAGAAGCCCCAATTTTTTCCCAAGGAAAGTCCTAACGTTTCCGAGGGATACATTTGCTGTATTTGCGAAATCAGCGACGAGAAGGACTATATCCCCATCTTTCGCATTACAGGATTTTATAATATTATCCTTCTCCGCATCGGAGAAAAATTTTGCCACCGACCCACTCCAGCCATCAGCGGAAAGCTTCACCCACGCAAGCCCCTTCGCGCCGAAGGTCTTTGCCACCACCTCAAGCTCGGCGATCTCTTTCCTGGAGAGCTCATGCGCACCAACATTGAGCGCTTTGACTATTCCTCCATTTGCCACGACGCCAGCGAAGGTTTTAAATCCGGAATTTTTGAACCCCGCCGTGACATCGGCCAGTTTCCAAGGAATACGCCTGTCCGGCCTGTCGCTTCCATAGAGTGACATCGCATCGGCGTATGTCATCCTCTCGATCGGAAGCGATATATCTATCCCTTGGGTTTCGCGAATTACCTTTTGGAAAAAACCATCCATTATTGAAAGAAGGCCGTCACGATCCAAAAAAGAGGCTTCTACGTCGATCTGCGTGAACTCAGGCTGGCGGTCAGCGCGGAGGTCCTCGTCCCTGAAGCACTTCACTACCTGAAAATATCTGTCGAAACCTGAAACCATCAGGAGCTGTTTGAATATCTGGGGGCTCTGCGGAAGTGCGTAGAACATCCCCTTGCTGATGCGCGATGGCACCAGATAGTCGCGAGCGCCTTCCGGAGTGCTCTTCGTAAGGAACGGCGTCTCTATTTCAAGAAATCCGTTATCGGAAAGATAATTTCTCGCATACTGCACAATCCTATGGCGCAGAGCGAGGATCTTTTGAAGCGCTGGTCTGCGAAGATCGATATACCTGTATTTCAAACGAAGTTCTTCGGAAACATCCGTCTCGTCCTCAACAAGAAACGGAAGAGGCTTGGAGGTATTTAGTATCTGCACCGAATCCGCTAAAATTTCAATCTCTCCGGTAGAAATCCTTTCGTTGGACTGCCCCTCCGGACGTCTGGAGACAGCCCCCTCTATTTCCAGAACATATTCAAAACGAACCGATTCTGTCGCCTTCATTATTTCCGCCGAGACGTGTTCCGGGTTTATCACAACCTGAGTGGTGCCAAACCTGTCGCGAAGCCCCAGGAAGATCAGGCTGCCGAGATCCCTTCTTGAACCGACCCAGCCCTGAAGTAAAACTCTTTTCCCCTCGTCGGAGCCCCTCAGCTCACCGCAAGTATGTGTCCTCTTCTTCATTTTTACGATTCACTCCCTTGAAAAAGAACGGTGGGTTACAAAGCAAATCAACCACCTATCTCGATGAAATGCATTGGAAGATCTTTGAGTCTTACCTCTTTCTGACTTCCCGCTTGCATATCGCGAACTATCGCGTGGCCTTTTTGAATTTCATCTTCGCCGATTATCACGACTGACTTGGCCAAAAGCTTGTCGGCCCTCTTCATCTGCGATTTAAGGGACTTTGAGGCATAATCCCACTCGACGCGAACCCCATCTTTCCTGAGAATTTGTATCATGGGCAGGGCGGCATCCCGCGCCTTATCTCCCAGTACGGCGAAATATATTACGTCGTCATTATAAAATTCCTGGCTGTAGGTCTGTTCCAAAAGAAGTACGAGCCTCTCCATTCCTAGCGCAAAGCCGATGCCAGGGAGATCAGGACCACCCAGTTCTTTGACGAGGCCATCATACCTTCCGCCAGCCAAAACTGCGTTTTGTGAACCGAGCTTGTCGGTGAGGAATTCAAAGGTCGTACGCATATAGTAGTCCAGACCGCGCACGATCCTGTCGTTTACTGTGTATCCTACCTCAAGTAAATTTAGGGTCTCTTTCACCGTATTGAAATGTTCTACGCATTCATCACACCAAAAATCCGGGAATCGCGGAGCAGACTCAACTATTTTTTTGCAGCCCTCATTTTTACAATCCAGTATTCGCATCGGATTTTTGCCAAGCCTTCTTGCGCAGTCGCCGCAAAGCCCAGACTTAGATGATTCAAAGTAACTTACCAAGGCAGAGTTGAACTGAGGACGGCACGCAGGGCAGCCTATTGAATTTATCTCGAGGACCAATCCCTCCGCGCCGACATCTTTCAGAAAATGGTCGGCCATCGCGATAACCTCTGCATCGGCCATCGGGCTTTTGACATCGAAAAGCTCGCATCCAATCTGGTAGAACTGGCGCTGACGCCCTTTCTGGGGCCTCTCTCGGCGAAACATCGGCCCTATATAGAAAAATCTGGCCAGCGGAGCAGTATGACATATGTTGGATTCTATGTAGGCGCGCACCACAGGAGCGGTGCCCTCTGGGCGTAAAGTGAGCTTATCATCTCCCTGATCGACAAAACTGTACATCTCCTTTTCGACTATCGACGAGCTTTCGCCGACACCTCTGACGAAGAGATCGGTATTCTCGACTATCGGGGTTCTGATTTCATAATAACCATAGGTTGAAAAAATCCTCCTGGCGCTCTTCTCGATGCGCTGCCACATCTTGACGGATGGTGGAATTACATCGACCATCCCCTTGATAGCCCTGATTATTTGTTTATCTTTTGCCATAGGACTGGCGAGAAGTATCAGAGGAAAATATCCCATGTCAACGCAATTGCCTTGCGGCAACCACCTAAAAACATTAGAATATCGACCACATGAAGTCACTTGCAGCCAGAATTCCTCTGATTTTAATGTTCTTCCTCGTAGCCGGATGTAAAAACCCCTTCGTGAACCCGTTTGGGGGAATGTTTGGCGATGGCGATAACTCCCGACCTTCCGCCGAACCTAGCAGGGTAATCGAGCCCACAGAAAAGTTTGCCATAGCTATCGGAGGGGTGGCCCTCGGCCGTGATGAACTAGTTCTATACGACGAAAAAGGGAAGCCCAGACAGTTCAGCTCCGACCTGCTCTCATGCGAATCTGAAAAAAACATCGTAGATATCGAGGAGCGTCCTGGCTTCGAATCAGCCTCAGATGGCAGCGGAGTCAGGATAATAGCAAGGTCGCCCGGAGTGACCGCAGTGAGATGCAGCTTCGGGGATATAGAGATGGAAGAAGTTTATGAGGTTACTGTTCCGCCGCAATCATTGATACAGATTCTCGTAGCTGAAGCCGGAGGCCAGATCGCTGACGAAGCAGAATTAGACGAGGATTATGACGATCCCGTCGTAAAGCTCTCCAGCAGGTCGCCAACCGCAGAGCTGCTAGCTTCAGTGATTAAAAACAGGATCATCATAATAAACAATGAAGATGATCCATCGCTGTTCGCTGTGAAAAAAAATGATTACGATTTAGAGGCGCCTACATCGTATTACGATTCAGTGATATTGGCGAATGGGCAGTTTTCACCTACCGATCCAGAAGATATCATGCACAACGTATTTAAAAACGCCTCGAGCAGAGATAACCTCTCAGCCGACTGGCAGATAGCATATGATCAGGCAGTGCTGACAGCCGCTGCGATATTCAACGGAGATGTCCAGGACGATACCGGTGAATCCTTCGGTTTCTTTTCACCTGATGAAGATATTTGGAACGACATATGGAATGCGTTCCGACTTGGACAGGAAATACCGGATAGCTCGCCCTTTACTGATTATACGTTCAAGGAACTCGCACCGATACAGCTGCTTTTGCACCCTGATGTAAAAAAATACAGCGATGGAAGGCCGTCATTTATATTCGCAAGACGGCGCGGGGAAAACAGCTTCGCCGTAGAAGACACTCCATAATATGTTTTAAAAAATACACGGCCCTGTCCAAGATAAGCCACATCCCTTAGTCATCTTTTGAAAGTCATCATTTTGTTCGCGTAAATATCTCGCAAAACTTGCATCAAATTTTTTCTGTAGTCACCATACTTCCAGCAGAATCAAGGATGACATTTCCCATTTTTCTATCGCAGGCTGTTTTTTGCATCCTTGCGCGATCTGACACCTCACTGTCCAAGTACGTATGCGAACATAAGTGGTGCCACTATCGTAGCATCGGATTCAATTATGAACCGCGGTGTCTCTATGCCAAGTTTTTCCCAAGTTATTTTCTCATTAGGAACGGCCCCGCTGTAGGATCCATAAGAGGTTGTACTATCTGATATCTGACAAAAGTATCCCCAAAGCTTAACATCTGACTGTAGTTCCTGGCGAAGCATCGGCACAACGCAGATCGGAAAATCACCGGCTATTCCTCCGCCGATTTGAAAGAAACCTACATATTGAGTTTTTGTGTTCTCAAGGTACCAGTCAGCCAAAAAGTTCATTTGTTCAATGCCATTTTTGACCAAATTCACGTCCTTAATATCGCCGTTTCTGACAGCCGCAGTGAAGATATTGCCTAAGGAGGAATCCTCCCATCCAGGCGTCCATATGGGGATATTCTTTTCACAGGCGGCAAGAACCCAGCTGTTTTTTGGATCTATCTGATGATGCTGAACGAAATCACCATTTCTTATGCAATCGTATATGAACTCGTAGTGATATTTCCTATTATTGGTGGCATCAGCATTTTTCCAATGTTTATACAAGATTCCTTCAACTTTTTTCATGCATTCATGCTCAGGAATACATGTATCGGTAACACGACTGAACTTCTGTTTCAGTAGCTCCAGTTCATCATCGGGAGTAAGATGTCTGTAATGCGGAATTTTTTTATAATGCTCATGAGCTATAAGATTGAAGATATCCTCTTCTATATTTGCTCCGGTACATGTTATCGCATGAACCTTATCCTGACGTATCATCTCGGCAAGCGAAATGCCAAGCTCGGCAGTGCTCATAGCACCGGCAAGAGTGATCATCATCTTGCCGCCGTCATCCAGATGCTTTTTATATGCTTTCGATGCATCTAGAAGAGTTGCTGCGTTAAAGTGAAGAAAATTCTTTCTGATAAAATCAGAAACAGGTGAATTTTTTGACATAGTTTTCCTCCTTTAGTTAGTGACGCAAATTCTAAAATTATATTACTAATTAGGGCGTCAAGACATGATATGTCAATGAATAAAACCTCTAAACAGCCTTGCAAGCTCGATAAAGACTATATTGGAAGCAAATATGTTCTTTTGTGAGAGTGCAAGGCGAGCTTACTACATCAAAACACGCGCTATCTTCGTTCGGTAGCCTCTATCGCGGGATTTATCAGAGGCAGACCCAAGTCTTCGCCAACGCTGCGAATAACCTCGGCACCCAGCGGCAACTCAGCTTTTCGAATGAACCCTTCAAAGAGCGCATTATCGCAAAGCACATTTACCATTCTCGGATTGCCGTTTGTAAGTTCGTAGATTTCCTCAAATGCATCGGCGCTGAATATTTGCGACTCTCCTCCGGCGTGTGAAATTCTGAAGTTGACATAGTCGACAAGAACTTCTGGAGAAAAATTTTTTAGTCTGTATCTAACCGCAGTGCGCTGTTTGAGAGCGCTGTCATTTTCAAGGCAAGCGTCTAACTCCGGCATTCCGAACATCACAAAGGAAAGAAGTTTTGAATCCGGAAGCTCCAGATTCAAAAGGCCGCGAATTTCTTCGAGCGTCTCACGCTGCCTGAGCATATGTGCCTCATCTATCAGTATGACAGCACGGCGTCCCTCTTCATGGATTTCGACAAGCCTGTCATACAACCTTCCGATCAGGTCAACCTTGCTAGCCCCTTCATCCACTATTCCAAACTGCGCAGAGACCCTCTTAATGAGCCACTCGCTGGTCACATCCGCATGCAAGACAACTAATAGAGAGACTTCAAACTTGTCATCAGGAAGATTTTCGAGAAGCCTCCTCGCCAACAAGGTCTTTCCGGTTCCTATGTCACCGACCAGGACGGCCAAACCCATCATCCCTTCCACAGCCCTTGAAAGACGCAGCATCGCTTGATCGTGCTGCTCATTGTGGTAATAAAAATTAGTGAGCGGCATTATTGAAAAAGGCTCTTCACGGAGTCCGTAATATGTAAGATGGTCCATGGCGTTCGGAAATATACCCACATCCCTGCAAATATACAACCCCCGGTATAACAGATGTTCAGCGGGAAAACAGAATTAAACGGTTGAGTGACAAAATCGTCAGACGAACGATATCTTCTTTCGTCCCAAATTCTTTGGGGCGGAACCCTTTGAAGGGTCCTTTTCACGCCTCGATTGGCGATGCACAGCTTTTTTGACCTGGGCCACCTGACGCTTAGGATCCGATTCTACAGGAGCCTTTTTGGAGGTGCTCGGCATCTTGATTCCTAGTGCGCCGACCAATTTATTTACCCGCTCCATAAGATTGCCTTCGATAATGCCAGCCGCAAAAATGGATTTAACTATATCTGATGCCTTTTTAAACTCGCTGTTTGACTCGTCGATAAGCCCCATCTTTTTATATGCGCTGCCGAGATCAAAGGCCGCTTCAGCCTGTTGAAGGTTATCAACTATGCTGATTTTGCTTTTTTTAACCAAATCCGGAGGCTTCGCATCGACCTCAGCGACATATATCTTATCCGTTTCAGCATTTTCATCGGATTTATCTTTCAAGCCGCCTATTCCCTGAGAACCGGAATAACTATCAAACTGCGTAGAAAGGGAGCCGGCCGCCTCCACCTTTTTCTCTGATTTAGTAGATGATCTATTGACGCCTTTTTCTGAGTCAGGAGGTGCGGAATTTGAAACTGCTTCGGACAAACCATCTTTTTGATGCTGTTCCCTGATCTGCCTGCCTATCTCCTCATCCTCAATTTCTTTGCGTCTGGCAAGCGCCCTTGCAACTATGATTGGCATGCCGCCCGGGCTGACCGCATCGACGAGGTCGGAAAATCTCTCCTCCTCGTCAGGAAAAATTACGAGGATTTCGGTGATGGCATGCAGCATCCCCTCGATGTCCCCGCGCTTTTTACAGAGATCGGCAAGGATTAACAGCTTCTTTCTGGCAGTTTCATTCTGATTTTGAGCCACATACAGAGAGGCCATGTATTTCAAAAGTTCTGGATCGGAGTCGACGAGTTCTCCAACCATCTCCAGCCATTTAAGGGCCTTTTTGGAGTTTTTAAGGCTGCGGTAGATCGATATCAGCTTCTTGAGCATGTCATAACGCGCGGGCCTGTGTGACAAAATCTTCTCAAGGAGGTCGGCAAGCTTCTGAGGATCCTTCCCGTCATGTTCAAGCTGGCGAGCATACTCCTCGTATTGATCTATGGCCTCATCTATCCTCCCCTCTTTCTGATAGGTTTCGGCAAGGCGGGTCCTTGCCGCGCCATCATTTGGGACCAGACTTACTATCCTCGCCCGTATTTCAACGGCCCGATCTCCCATCCCCCTCGACTCAAAAGCGCTCGCCAAGATGCCATACTGCCTGACTGCATCGGCTATGAGCCCCATCCTTTCATACAGCGATGCAAGCTGTTCGTTGACCTCTATCAGCGACGGGTTGAGCCTGAGAATATTCTTGCTTACAGTCACCGCCTTGAGAAAAAAGCCTTCATCTTCGTAGGATTTGGAAACCTCGCGATAAATTCTGATGGCGTCATTGACCTGTTTGCGCTTTGCAAACAACTCCGCTATGCGCAGCTTGACACGGAGATCGGAGGGATCGGCCGCAACGATCTTTTCATACTCGCGAATCGCCCTGTCGAGCCTCCCCTCTTCTATGAAGATTCTGGCCTGCTCGAGTATCTTTTCCTTATTGAGGATATTCATCGGCAGCTGGATTCCAAAAATCAACCGGCGCTGGTCACGAACTCGAGTCCGCGCCTGGCGGCGTCATTGTGTGGATCCCTCTTGAGTATAGCTTCGTATATCTCGCGAGCCCTGTCGCGATGCCCCTGCGCTGAATAAATATTGGCCATCGTGACGGTCTCCCACGATGGCACCCTTCTAGGAACGTACTGTTGGCTCTGATCAACTGATAAATCCTGGCGAGGATCTTCAACTTTTACGGGAACAGAGCCCTGACCGAATGATGTTATTTCAGCCTCAAGCGACTTCGCTTCGGAATGATCGGGGATCACCTCCAGGATTCTTTTCACCGAATCAAGCGCCTCGGTGTATTCCGACCTACGAATTCTTATCTTGGCCATCATCATGTGCCCAGTGACAAGAGAGGGATGATGGCTTATGCCAGATTCACAAATTTTGACGGCTTCATCGAGCATACCGTACTTCATAAAGTACTCTGCGATTGGAACGAATACAACAGAGGCGGGATTCGATTGCCACTGGCTGTAATACTTCAAAAAAAGCGAATTATTGAGGAGTTCCGGATGCATAGGCTCCTGCGGAAATACAACAAAGATGACGCATAATCAAGGGAATTAGGTCGGATGGCTCGGCAAATAATAAAATTGCGAGGCGCAATTATTCCCGCAGCCTCAAGCGGAACTCCATCCCCCCAGTTAACCAGTCACAAGTTTGGATTTGCAAGTCACGACAGTTGTTGACTCCTCCTCTACCCACCACGGGGAAGTGGAATTAAAGTACTCGTGGATGACAGGCTCACATAAAACGAAAAAACCGCACGATAATCTCGCGCGGCCATTGTTCATTTAAAGTTATCTGAAAATCATTCCGGGAAAACACGGTTCTTGTCTGATAGCTTCATCCCAAGGGCGAGGATAATCTTTCTCTTCGTATCCATCCGGCACGGCATGCCACGCTCGACTCTATCTATCGTAAGGGCCGAAAGACCGGCCTTCCTGGCCAGCTCAGCCTTGCTCATAAGAAGTTCCTCGCGTAATTTCATCACGTTATTCGGTACATTGTTATTTTTCTGATTCATCAAGCCCACCCATCGTAAAAACAGATGCCATCGGCATCTGTTCCACATCATTAATAGAGGAATTATCGTCGTGACACCTATAATCGTCAAGACTTTTTAAACAAATTAAATAAATTATATGTATAATTATCTATAAATTATATTAAGATAATTGAGCTAACTATGCGTTTTATATGCGTTATCTCAAAAAAAGACCAAAATACCAGTCGACCACCATTTCACCAAAGAAAAGATAGAATATCGCGGCCATAACGAGGAAAGGCCCATACGGAATTGGGTGCTTTGAATCCTTCCTATAGAAGAGCATGAGACCGAGCCCTATCGCCGATCCTGCAATTGAAGAGAGAAAAAGCGTCACCAATGCACCACGCCATCCGAAAAAGGCACCGAACATCGCCGCAAGCTTGATGTCTCCGCCACCCAAGCCCTCGCGCTTTTTTATTTTCTCATATGAATAGGCCACCAAAAACAACAAACCACCACCGATCAGAATTCCTAGTATCGAGTCCAACGCTGAGGCTGCATATGAGCCCCTTTTATTTAAATATAGAGTCGCTAAAAATCCCGTAACGATCCCTGTCAGCGATATAGAGTCGGGAATGATCATGTGCCTGATATCTATAAGGGCAGCTATTATGAGCGGAATTACGAATAGAATCAGATAGATAAAAAACTGAACCGGCTCCCTGAAGTGATGCCAGAGCGATACCGCCATCACGATAGAGAGCAGCTCGACCATAGGATATGTAATTGAAATTCTATTTCTGCAGGATGAACATACTCCGCGCAGGAAAATATAGCTTATCAAAGGGATATTTTCCCATGGCCGTATGGCGTGACCGCATGAAGGACAGCGCGAACCCGGTCGGACAACCGATTTCCCCTCGGGAATCCTCACTATACAGACGTTCGCGAAGCTGCCGAGTATTGCGCCCATGGTTCCTGCCAGAAGATAGAGTACCCACCCCGGAAATATATGTAACATTCCGGACTTGTATCACAGCCGACGGACAATTCACAAGCAACCTTAGAATCTTGCTTAACATATCCCCGTATGTTAAGCGGAGCGCCTTGGCTGCTTTAAAGATCGGAGCGGATTTGAAAGAAAAAAACATCATAGAGGACCTGAAAAGGGTGGCATCCCTGTCGCGCCTCGGATTTGACGAGAAGAACCTCTCAATTCTAATCGAAAAGGCCAGGAGCATGCTCGGCTACATAGAGCAGCTAAACGAACTCGACACTGAAGGAATTGAACCGACCTCACACGCAGTACAGATCGAGGCACGCCTGCGAGAAGACTCTGTAGAGAGCTTTGAAGAACATGATAAAATAATCGAGATCGCCCCGGAAAAAAGCGGGCACTTCGTGCAGGTCCCAAAGGTGATCGATGCTGAATAGTTCTGAAATAAGATTTTCCTCCCTCTCCGATCTCTCCGAAATGCTTTCGGGCGAAAAGGCATCATCTGAAGAGATAACGAAGGCATTTCTCAATCTGGCGGAGAAGGAGAATGAAAACATAGGGGCCTTTCTTACGATAGCGCCGGAGCAGGCGATCGCCTCCGCCAGGGAATCTGACAAAAGGAGATCAAGAGGGGCGCCACTATCGCACTTCGATGGAATCCCAATAGCCCTCAAGGATGTATTCGTCACCAAAGGAATGCGCACCACATGCTCATCTAAAATGCTTGAAAATTACATTCCGCCCTACGATGGAACGGTGGTCGAAAAATTGAAAAATATGGGTTTTATCATCTTCGGCAAGCTCTCGATGGATGAGTTTGCAATGGGGACATCGAATGAACATTCCGCATTTGGACCGGTAAAGAACCCCTGGGATCTAGCAAGAACGCCCGGAGGATCGAGTGGAGGCTCTGCGGCAGCGATAGCGGCCGGGCTCACCCCAGTCTCTCTGGGAACGGACACCGGCGGGTCAGTGCGCCTTCCGGCTGCCTACTGCGGCATAGTGGGGCTAAAACCAACATACGGCAGGATCAGCCGATATGGAGTAGTTGCGTTCGCGAGCTCCCTCGATCAGGTGGGGCCGATGACCAGGAACGTATCGGACTGTGCAGCGATGCTCTCGGCGATAGCCGGATACGATCCGAAGGATTCAACCTCTATCCCCGGAGATCTCCCGAATTATCATTCTCTGCTAAGCGGAAAAATAGACGGCCTCAGGATAGGGATTCCATCTGAATTCTTTTCCGGTGGAATAGACGATGAAGTCAGATCTTCCATTGAAAACGCAATAAAGACCTGCGAAAAGCTCGGAGCAAAAACGGTTTCGATATCATTGCCCCATGCCAAGTATGCAGTCCCCTGTTATTATATCATTGCCACTGCCGAAGCCTCATCGAACCTCGCCCGCTACGACGGAATACGCTACGGATTTAGCGCTAAGAGGAACTTAAGCCTCGACGATCTGATGAAGGCTAGCAGAACCGCAGGTTTCGGCCCCGAGGTCAGCCTTCGTATTATCGTCGGGACCTACGTACTTTCATCTGGATATTATGACGCGTATTATCTGAAGGCCCAAAAAGTTCGCACGCTCATCAAAGAAGATTTTTTTGATGCCTTCAAAAAATGCGACCTGATCATGTCGCCGACATCGACCTCGTGCGCCTTCAAGCTCGGTGAAAGATCGGACGACCCTGTGCAGATGTACCTAAACGACATCTTCACAAGTCCTGTAAATCTCTCCGGCCTTCCAGGGATGTCAATACCATGCGGGTTCTCGCGTGAAGGGCTGCCGATCGGACTTCAAATTATAGGAAGGCCGCTCGATGAAGGCCGTATGTTAAACGTTGCCTACGCATATGAACAGGCTACGGAGTGGAAAACGAGGAGGCCGCCAATATGAAATACGAAGCGGTAATAGGCCTCGAGGTACACGCTCAGCTCAAAACCAGAACAAAGATGTTCTGTTCCTGTTCAACATCTTTCGGCGACAGGCCAAACAGCAACATCTGCCCAGTTTGCACGGGCCAGCCAGGCACGCTCCCAGTGGTGAATAAAAACGCGATCGAAATGGCAATCAAAACGGGACTGGCTGTAGGATGCACTATCAACACAAAGAGCATCTTCGCCAGAAAGAATTATTTCTACCCAGACCTCCCAAAAGGATATCAAATATCGCAGCACGAATTCCCGCTTTGCACCATGGGGTATATGGATATCACGTATGAAAAATCAACGAAAAGAATAGGGATTACGAGAATTCATCTCGAAGAGGATACGGGCAAATTGATGCACGACATGGGGAATCCAAATGAAAGCCATGTGGACTTCAACCGCTGCGGAGTTCCTCTCATAGAAATAGTCTCCGAACCCGACGTGCGCAATCCCAAAGAAGCTGGCGAATATTTAAGAACGCTTAGAAACGTACTCGTCTATCTCGATGTCTGCGAAGGCAACCTGCAGGAAGGGAACTTTCGATGCGATGCTAACGTATCGATAAGACCGATGGGGCAGGAGAAATTTGGCACGCGCAGTGAGATAAAAAATCTCAACTCCTTCAAAGCGGTTGAGCGTGCGATCGCCTATGAAATAGAGCGCCAGGTCAAACTTCTGGATTCAGAAGGAAAGATCGTTCAGGAAACGCGTCTTTGGAACGACGCTGCCGGAAAAACCGAAAGCCTTCGAAGCAAGGAGGAGGCTCACGACTACAGATATTTTCCGGACCCCGACCTTCTTCCTCTCAAGGTTTCTAATGAATGGATAGAGAAGGTAAGAAAGTCGATCCCGGAACTCGCACTGGAAAGATCCGCTCGCTTCGTCAGCCAGTATTCTATACCACGCTACGATGCCGATGTTCTTACCGATGAAAAGTCGATAGCCGATTATTTCGAAGATGTGGTTAAATCCGGAGCTCCGCCCAAGAAGGCATCCAATTGGGTCATGGGCGAAATTCTCCGGCAGCTCAATGAGGATGGATCTGAAATATCCGCATGCAAAATTTCACCCGCAGGCCTCGCACAGCTCATATCGCTGATAGAAAAAGGGGTTATATCCGGCACCATGGCAAAAGAGGTATTTGCCGAAATGTACCGAAGCGGAGAAAGTGCCGAAACAATTGTAAAAACTAAAGGGCTTACACAGATGAGCGACTCGTCGGAGATCGAAAAGATCGTCGACGATGTTATAGCAGCCAACCAAGCGCAACACGCACAATATAAGGCTGGCAAAGAAACCATTTTTGGATTCTTCGTCGGTCAGGTAATGAAAGCGTCAAAGGGAAAAGCCAATCCCGCAGTCGTGAACGAACTTCTGAAAAAGAAACTGTGAGGTGGTTAAAAGATGGATATCATAAAGACAATAGAGTGGCAGGGAGACAGAGTTGTAATGCTAGACCAAAGGCGCCTTCCAAGAGAGGAAGTCTACAATACCTATGAGGACTATCTGGAGGTGGCGCACGCAATCAAGAGCATGGTTATTCGCGGCGCGCCGGCCATAGGCGTCGCAGCAGCGATGGGCATGGCTCTGGGATCGATGGGAATAGGAATCGACAACTTCGACGACTTTTTCAAGAAACTCTCCACGATAGGTGACAAGCTCGCCTCCACGCGCCCTACTGCTGTCAACCTCTTCTGGGCGATAGAACGAATGAAAAATGCGGCGCTGGCGAACAGGGAAAGAGAAATACCTGAGATCGTTGAGGCACTAAAGCTGGAGGCGCTTAAAATTTATTCCGAAGATATCGAAGCCAATCACATGATAGGCAGAAACGGGGAAAAATTGCTGTCGGATGGGATGAGCATTTTGACCCATTGCAACGCCGGAGCTCTAGCCACAGCAGGTTTTGGAACGGCGCTTGGCGTTATCTACACCGCCACCGACGCCGGAAAACGCATCCACGTCTATGCCGATGAGACGCGCCCAAGGCTTCAGGGTGCGATGCTCACCGCGTGGGAGCTTCAAAAACACGGGATAGAAGTCACCGTAATATGCGATACGATGATGGGCAGCCTGATGCGCGCAGGAAAAATCAACGCGTGCATCGTAGGGGCTGACAGGATCGCTAGAAACGGGGATGTCGCCAATAAGATCGGTACCTATCAGGTAGCCGTTTTGGCCAAGCACCATAAAATTCCTTTTTACGTCGCCGCACCGCTTTCAACCATCGACATGACGATAAAAAATGGCTACGACATCCCAATAGAAGAGCGCGACCCGCATGAAGTAACACATATAAATTCTACGCAGATAACGCCTGATTATGTCGAGATATGCAATCCTGCATTCGACGTAACTCCTGCAGATCTGGTAAGCGCTATCATCACAGAAAGGGGAATAATAAAGGCTCCCTTTGAAAGTTCACTTGAAAAGATATTCTCGTAATTGTCTTGAAAACAACGAAATCACATTCAAAAATATCTTCAATATAAACTAACTTCAATCTAAACTAGCTGCGATTTGATCTGCCAGAGCACAGCCTTGCCAGTCAGCATTCACGAGTTACCGGTCACGACTCCTACAACGAGCCTCTTTTGGCGACTTTTTGACATCTTCTCCCAAAGCGATACTCGCGCACAACTTTAGCGTTCCTCTCTAGAATTAGCTTTTCTTTGAATAACACCTAATTACCCTTAAATTTTATCGGACCATGGCTGGCACGCCTCTTGCTTATAATCACGTTAGGAGAAGGCGATATGGCACACAGAGAGGCATTCCAGGAAATGGTCTTCAAGAGGGTGCTAGCGAGCTCCTCTGAGGAGTTCGATCACAGAAATTCGGCGGTTCTCTCATGCGGCGGAATATACATCCCTCATCGCGGTGACCCCAAGGTAAGGTTGATGAGCATACTCACCACCGCCAGAAAAGATGAACCGGTAAAACTCGTATCTCAGAGCAAACCGCGAAACGCCCTTTTCGAAGTTCTTATGAAGGAGAATCTAAACTGACGCTCTAGGAAGAGCATAATGCTCTCCTTTTCCTTGAAAATGCCGGCTCACCGCCGGCATTTTTATTTCCCGAAAGACTTCTTGTCGCGGCGGCGGCAATGCGCGGAAATGGCAAAACGATGCGCCTCATCGCGCACCTTCATGAGAAGGAGCAGCTCCTTCGACTTGGCCTTTATGTTGACCGGGTTCATCCTGCCCGGGATGAATATCTGGTCGGGTTCATCATCTTTTTTCCCTTTTGCGATAGCTGCCAATGGCAGAGATAATCCGAGCTCCTCAACTGCACGCATCGCGGTCGCAAGCTGACCCCGCCCTCCGTCAACGAGCAAAATATCCGGCATTTCTCGTTCGACATTCTCTGCATATCTCCTTTTAATAACCTCGTACATCATCGCGTAGTCATCCGGCGTCGTGAGAGTTCGAATGTTAAAAATTCTATAATTTTTCTTATCCGGCTCACCATGAAGAAATGACACTATCGCACCAACCGCTTCGCGACCACCGGTATTGGATATATCGACGCATTCGATTTTCTGAATCGGCGAAATGAGCGCGAGTTTTTTTGAAAGCTTTTCAAAAACGGCGTCATCCTCTTTTCTCATGAGCTTGAATCGTAAAAACTCCCTGGCGTTTTCAAGAGCGAGCATCAGAATTCTGTGTGCCGCCCCCTTTTTAGGGATTGAAATAGAAAATTTTTTGCCACTTCTATCAGATACGATCTTTTCCACCAGACTGCGGTCCGCTGGAGCCGACTCCATAATGGCCTTGACAGGAATAAAGCTGCCTTCCACATATCGCTGAAGAAGAAAATCCCTCAGCACCTCCGGAGCGTCCTGAACGCCGCACTTTAAGTGGTAATTTCTCTGGCCGGAGATAGCTCCAGAACGCACCTCCATTACGGATATGATGCAGTCTGAGCCCTCCGACTCCATAGCGATGGCATCGTTATCGCTAGAACCGTGGCGGATGACATTTTGTCTTTCAAGCGCATCTGAGATCATCCCTATTGCATCGCGACAGCGTGCCGCCTCCTCGTAATCCATCTTCGCGGAGGCATCGGACATGCGTTTTTTCAGCATACCAACCAAATACTTTTTCTTGCCGGAAAGAAATGATGCGACATCGGATAGATGAAGAGCATATTCATCCTGTGAAATTTTTTTCACGCAGGGAGCACTGCACCTTCCTATATCGTGTTTGAGGCAGGCCCTGACCCTGTTTGCAAACTCCCTGTCGGTGCAAGACCTGATCTGGAAAAACCTCGTTATCTGCTCCACGGCCTCACGCGCCGCAGCTGCAGAGTCGTATGGACCGAAATATTTAGCCCCCTCCTTTTTTGGACGCCTGGTAACAGAAATTCCAGGGAAAGGATGTTCCATCCCTATTCTGATGTAGAGGTGGCTCTTGTCATCCTTGAGTTCAATATTGTAGCGTGGCTTATGCTTTTTGATCAGCGTACTTTCGAGCAGCAGCGCCTCTTTTTCGGAATCCGTGACTATAAAATCTACAGATCGAGTCTTTGCGATCAGAAAATATATCTGAGGTCGGTCGTCGCCAGAGGAGCGGAAATAACTGCCTACCCTTTTTCGAAGATTTTTTGCTTTGCCTACGTATAAGATCTCACCGCGCAAACCCTTGAAAAGATACACGCCCGGACGCTGCGGAAAATTTTTGGTGCGCTCCTTGATATCCATGCGACGAGATTAATCCCACCATCGGCTTTGACAACAAAAATCCGCGGCCCCCCTGTGAGGAACCGCGGATTGAGCAATCAGGAAAGTCCCGTTAGAATGTAGCCGACAACATCAACACGACATCGTGCTGTGCGTTGTTTCTGGTATAGGTACCGAAGTTAGGATCGTTGGGATCAGAATCCTCGGCAAAAAATCTGTACATCCTGTAATTGAGCTGCAGCTTCATATTGTTTTCAAAAATATAGTAGTTAAGACCACCTCCAAGCTCCCAGGAATCGTTTCCAGGACTCTGACGAAATGCCTGTGATGCCTGCGCAGCGATCTCA
>JAAZCA010000033.1 GCA_012513515.1 Myxococcales bacterium
TCCTCGTTATGATCGGCATCTCCCTTCTCCTGATGTCTTTCCTCTACTATTACTACTGCGGCAGTGTTCTCGGAGCATTTGCATCAGCGATGGTTTTGGGTGTAGCGGGCTTCTTCTTTGCTGCGGTCGCCGGGTATCTGGTTGGACTGATCGGGTCTTCAAACAACCCCGTTTCAGGGTTGACGCTCTCGACTCTGGTTATAGCAGCGCTTTTGATGGTGGCGATAGGGGTTACCGGCAAGGCTGGAATCGCGGCGGCCCTCGGTGTGGCGGCTGTCATATGCTGTTCGAGTGCTATAGCTGGAGATATGCTTCAGGACATGAAGGTCGGTTATATTCTCGGAGGCACTCCGTGGAAGATGGAGCTCGCCGAAATAATCGGAGTTGTTTGCGCTGGCGCGGTCTTGTTCCTGCCGCTGCTCGTTTTGCATCAGGGTGATATAAACGTCGGAGGAACGGGGTTCGGAGGAAAGGCTCTCCCCGCGCCGCAGGCGGGCCTAATGGCGATGCTTGCCAAGGGGATCATAACCGGTCAGATGGCATGGCCCCTCATGATGGTGGGCGCTTTCATGGGAATAGCGCTGATACTCGTGGGCGCGGCCAGCCCTATGCTGATAGCCGTCGGAATGTATCTTCCGCTTCACACCACCTTCGCAATTTTTGCGGGCGGCGTAATACGGCACATCGCGAATCTCATCGTCAAGAGGCGCAAGTTCAATGAGGCACAAAAAATTCGCACGGAGAATACCGGCGTACTCGTGGCCTCTGGATTTATAGCCGGCGAGGCTTTGATAGGACTCCTCGTTGCTGCTCTGGCATTTTTTAATTTTAACATTCCGAGTATTTTCGATGAGCCGAAGGCGTGGGTTGGCTATATAGTCCTCGCCATACTCGGATACATACTGATCAAGATACCGATCTCAAAGGCGGGTAGCCCGGATGAACCAGCACCACCAAGCGCAATGGGTTAATGTAATTCCTAAAAAAGTTTTGGAATCGGAGGATGGCCCTGAAGGCAGGGCCATCCTCCTTGTTCCTCGCTTCAGGAAAGGGCCTCTCGCAAAGTGGCTTCAGCCACGCCTCAGAAGGCCGCATATACGGGTCAAGCTGGATGAGCTCGGTTCATTTGTCTGGGGCAAAATAGACGGCGAGCGCGATTTCAATGCCATATGCAATGGCATGAAAGAGCATTTCGGCGAAGGCTTATCCGAAGCCGAGGATAGACTGCAAAAATTTCTCTGCATCCTTCAGAAAAATGATTTTGTGCGGCTTTTTACGATCTCCGATCCGGACGCCCGATAGAATTTTCTCAAACTCGCTTTTAAGTTTTTATGCGGCAGTGGATCCGCGTTTGTATAATGAAAGATTCAGCTATGCCTGAAAATCATTCCAAGCGCTATTACATAAGAACTTTCGGTTGCCAGATGAACGAGCATGATTCCTCAAAGATGGGGGTCATGCTTGAAAATATGGGTTATCTTCCTTCTGAAAGCGTCGAGGATGCTGATCTCTTATTGTACAATACCTGCACGATAAGGGAAAAGGCGCATCACAAGGCGATAAGCGAGATAGGGCGCTCGCAACTTCTCAAGAAAAAAAATCCTAACCTTTTGGTCGGCGTATGCGGATGCGTCGCACAGCAGGAAAAAGATTCGCTTTTTGAAATCTATCCGCATCTCGATCTTGTTTTTGGCCCCGATAAAATATCCAAATTGCCGTTCATGATAAATAGTGCAATAAACGGCGAGCGTCCACTCATGGTTGAACTCGTGAATTCCTCCGATGGATACGAGTTTTTGGGGGATATCGGAAGGCAGAAATTTGAGGCCGGTGCAGCATTTGTTTCCATAATGAAGGGGTGCAACTGCGCCTGTTCCTACTGCATAGTGCCGAAGGTTCGGGGTAGAGAGGTATGTAGAACTCCGCTCGAAATAATGACTGAGGTAAATCGCCTAGTGGATGCAGGGGTCAGGGAGGTGACCCTCCTTGGTCAGAACGTCAATGCGTATACATCCAAAAGGTCCCTTGATACCAACTCGGAAATGAATTTTACAGATCTTCTGAGGATGATTTCAGATTCAACCGGCATAGAGAGGATCCGATTCACCTCCCCGCATCCTAAGGATGTCAGTTTGGAATTGATAGAGGAATACGGAAAAAACGAAAAACTCTGTCCGCATATCCATCTTCCAATCCAAAGCGGATCCAATAAAATTCTCAAAGCTATGAGGCGATCATATACCAGAGAGAGATATCTTGAAATCGCAGCAGGGCTTAAAACCGCACGGCCGGGAATTTCGATCACCACCGATATAATCGTAGGGTTTTGCGGCGAAAAGATTGAAGATCATCATCACACGCTCGATTTGATGAATGAGGTTAAGTTCGATTCCTCCTTCGCCTTCAAATATTCCCCTCGTCCGGATACCGAAGCTTTCGATTTCGCCGATGACGTTGACGAGGAAGAAAAAGAGCGCAGGCTGGCCGATGTCTTGGATCTGCAGAGCAATCTTTCGAAATCCGCCAATGAATCTCTTGTGGGGAGCGCCGGAAATTGCCTCGTATATGGGATGGATAGAATGAAAAAAGGGCTTCTGACCGGCAGAATGCCTGACAACAGGATAATACATTTTTCTGGCAATCCATATCTCATTGGGGGTATAGTTCGCGTCCGGGTTACCGGAGCTTTCAGAAATTCACTTAAGGGAGAACTTGACCTATGAGCGATCTGAAGTTTCAAGGGACGGCTAAAGATTCGGTAATGATGAAAGTTACTGGCCTCACGATAGATCCCTTTACCAGCATGCCCATCATCATCCTCAAGGACATGGATGAAAAATGTGCGCTTCCAATTTGGATCGGCCTCATAGAGGCGAGCGCCATAGCCACGGAGCTTGAAAATATAAAGCTCTCCCGTCCTATGACTCATGATCTTATGAAGAACATGCTTGAATCGGCACGCATCACTATTTCGAGAGTTGAAGTGAACGATCTTTCAGACAATACCTTCTACGCGAAAGTATGTTTGGAGACGGCATCGGGAGAGGTAATTTTGGATTCGAGGCCTTCCGACGCGATCGCCATAGCGCTGAGGACGAAGTCCCCTATTTTTGTTGCAAAGCATGTCATCGACAAATCTAGAAAGATCGATCTTTTCCAGGAGAATTCTTCCTCGGTCCTGAAGGAAAAAAAATGGGCTGAAATTCTTGAAAGTCTTTCACCTGAAGATTTCGGAAAATATAAAATGTAGGTGCCGTAGATGACTATCCGTAAAATAAGAATGATGCGAGCGATTCTTCCTGTTTTTTGTGCGGTCTCCATTTTTTTTCTCTCCACAAAAAAAATTTCCGCTCCGGATATCTTTTCGTATTCGGACAAGCTTTACCATGCCGCTACATATTTCATTTTCGCCATAGCGATCATGTGGGGCTTTCAACCAAAAAAGGGAGCATCATGGGATAGGGTCGTCAAAGCGTCGGCGGTCATAGCGTTTCTTTACGGGCTCTCTATGGAGATCGTTCAACACTTTATTTCGTACAGGAACGCCAGCATAGCAGATGCAGTCGCAAACGGAATTGGGGCGGCCGCTGCAATCCCAGTCGCCTTTTTTTTGGAGAAGCTGAAAAAGAAAGGAAGGAGCTCTGATGAGGGGTAAGTACAAAAACTTTTTGCCAGCGATAGCCGAGGATGCGTTCGTAGCTTCCACAGCCTCGGTATTCGGCGATGTCAGGATTGCCTCGCGTGCCAACATCTGGTTTGGAGCCGTGATCAGGGCTGATCTAAACTCCATCGAAATAGGCAGTTTCACAAATATCCAGGATCTCTCGGTTCTGCATGTCGAAACCTCACACCCGATGAAGATAGGCAGTCATGTTAGCGTAGGACATAGGGCGATACTTCACGGTTGCACCATAGAGGACAAGGTCCTCATCGGAATGGGTGCGATAATAATGAACGGGGCAAAGATCGGAGAGGGCTCTGTGATAGGGGCCGGCGCCCTTGTCACCGAGAACGCGGTGATTCCTCCCAGATCCCTTGTCATTGGGTTTCCTGGCAAGATCAGAAGAAACGTTTCGGACGAGGAGTTGGCTCAAATCGAAAGTGCTGCCAAGAGCTATGCCGAAACCGCGATGGGATATTTTGAAGCATAGGAAAATGATGCTTTATCCAAAAATCAAAAAGCGGCTTATCGAAAGCGCAGCGCTGGCTTCCGGAACGGCAGCCATCGTCGGTGTTTCTGGAGGTGTGGATTCGATGGTGATGCTGGATCTTCTCTGTAGATGCAGAGAGGATCTTGGATTCGATATCCATGTCGCCCATGTCAACTATGGCCTCAGGGGGAGGGACTCCAAAGGGGATGAGGATCTCGTAAGGAATGCGGCCTCATCCTACGGTGTAAAATTTTCAGCTCTTCATAAAAAACCGAGCAAGAAGGAAAACCTTCAGGACAGCGCACGGGATATTCGAAGGAATTTCTTTTCAAAGATTTCCAGGATGTATTCTTCCTGCGTTGTGGTCCTTGGTCATAACATGGAAGATCAGGTTGAAACGGTCCTCTTTCATATGTTGAGGGGTTCAGGCATAGACGGAATTTCAGGAATGAGGGAGCTTTCTGCAAATGGCCTCATGAGGATACTGAGGCCGATGTTGTCGGTTACGAGGAAA
>JAAZCA010000034.1 GCA_012513515.1 Myxococcales bacterium
CAAGGCTGACCGCTCTGCTTTCACGCAAACTCGACCGCGAAGAGGTAGAAAAAATCGCCCCGTCCATATCAGCCGTCTTCGCAACTCGAATCCTGAAACTCATACGTGGGAAGCTTTCATTTGAAGGAATAGATGGAATACAGAAGGACTCCTGCTCTAATATATTTTTATTCACGCACAAGAGCTTTCTGGATTTCGTAGTAGCGCCGCTCCTTCCCCTCGCCATGGCGGCAAGAAACAATTCTGAAAGGAAGCTCCCGCTTTTTCTGATGGCCGAGGATCATTTCAAGCGCAATCCGCTCTTTTACTCGATCTTCGGAATAGGAATGGCCGCTGAGGCGCTTGGCATGATTTTCGTGAAACGCGGGAAAAAAGGCGGCCGTGAAGAGGCTGTGGCGATATCAAAAATAGCCAGTGAAAGGATAATTCGCGACGGCTCCGATCTGGCCATATTTCCCCAAGGGAGCAGGGCCCTCCCATATGCTAGCACGCAAATGATACAGCTCGATGCGGGATACTACACGGTCGGGTCAAAGACACGTATGAAAAAATATGGGGCCCATCTCAAGAAGGGAGCTGCTTTCATAACGGTGGAAGTCCTCCTCGAGGCGGCCAAATCAGAAAAATCCTTTCATGTTAGGCTTATTCCCATAGCCATTTCCGGAACAGCTCTGGCCTGCCCAAAAGGCCGAAGTGCCATCAAACCGAACGTCTCGATCAAGCTGTCTGCAGGAACTCCCATAGTGAGGACCACCGCATCAGTAGATGACATGAAAGGCTTGTCAGGCAAGGAGCTCCAATCCAAAAAAGAACATTGCGCAGCGATAATAATGGAGATGATAGATTCTGAACTTAAAGGTGCGAGCAAGGTTCACGCCGAACTTGAACGCAGGTTCACCAGGGACATAAGCGAGATGCTCGACAGCTTGGGGTTCGATGAAATCGCACTGGCTATGAAGTCGTGGCGTGGTGAAGATTACCTCGTCCACTCAATCCTCGACTGTATCTACACATGCAAGCACAAATTGTGGCGGCAGCTCACAGGCGAACTCGTCCATCACATACAAAATTTTTCAGAACGCGATGAACTCCAGAAATTCAAGGAAAAGGTAGTGGATCTTATAAAAACTTGATGAAGGCGTTATTCTGCATCAATAAAAATATGAAGTGTACAAGAATGCAGCGTAGGCGATGAGAAGTAACAGCCCCTCCCACCTATTTATTAAAAGTCCTTTTCTAGCCAGCGGAAGAAGAGCAACAGCAAATCCTGTCATGAAAATATATTCATTTATAAGAAGCCCTGATTCAACGGTAAGAGGGGATATGACAGCAGCGAGACCTATCCCAAAAAAAATATTGACTATATTGCTGCCGACCACGTTTGAAACACATATGTCGTCTTTACCCTTCATCGCGGCCACTGCAGAGGTGGCAAACTCGGGAAGGGATGTCCCAACTGCCACGAGCGTTAAGCCTATAAAAATTTCGCTGATACCGTAGAAACGTGCAATATTCTCGGCAGATTTTACAAATAGATGACCTCCGCCGATCACGCCGACAAGACCAATTAAGACAAGAAGGAGAGCAAGCGGAATTCCATTTTTGGGCATAACGCCATTTTGATCGGAATCTGTCAGCCTGTCCTTTTTAACCTGCAAGATGGTATATGATATAAACGCTATCATACAGGCTATGAGTATCGACCCTTCAATTCTGCCTATTTTCCCATCGGCGCTCATCGCAAATAGAATCAGCGTAGCGACTATCATAATGGGGATCTCTCGCTTCACCATCGTGAGTTCGACATTGACAGGCTTCACCAGAGCTATGACCCCTATTATCAACCCTATATTGCAGATGTTGCTTCCAACTATATTACCAACCGCTATCGAAGAATTTCCGGCATAGGAAGCCAGTGAGCTCACTGTAAATTCAGGTACGGAAGTTCCGAATGCCACTATCGTCAGTCCTATTATTACGGGACGGACATTGAATCCTTCCGCGATACGCCCGGCCCCCCGGACCAGAAAATCCGCGCCGAAATAGAGGAGCAAAATCCCGGCAGCAACATATGTCCAATTTAGTATCATGCTCAGCCTGATATCATTATTTTGAAGCCATGCAAATACTTTTAAGTAACCTCTGAGAAATCAGCAAATTCAGGGCACCTCTAAAAACTATGCGCTTGTCATCCCCGCAACGACCGTGACTGGGAAAAACAGAAGCTAGAAGCGAGAGGTTAGAAGCTAGAAAAACCTCGCCTGTAAAAATATTGCTTCTCACTTCTAGGTTCTAGCTTCTTGATGTTTTGGTCTATGGTCAATCGTCC
>JAAZCA010000035.1 GCA_012513515.1 Myxococcales bacterium
GCCTTGCCAGCTTCATTATGCTCCACGCCCCGACTATGTAGGTCGAGATGGAAAGCCGTTTCATCGGCCTGCTCGATGTAAAGTCCGGAGCGCATAGGTTTACGGTTTTTGTTGGCTTGCCGAATACCCTTACGCGAAACGGTCCCTGTGATGAGAGAAGAAGCTTGTAGAAGAGGTCCGGATCTATTTCCGGATGATCTTCCAAATACACCGCACACGCTATTTTCTCTATTTTTTTTATTTTAGAGAATATGAAGTGAGTTGCAATGAGAAATACGAAAAGAACGGCCTCCATAGCGTAGGCGTTTTCCGCTGTCGTATATGAGAGGATCATGAGCCAGACAATCCCCGAGGCCAGATATGGAATCCCAAATATGCCGCGTATTGGAGCGATGAATTCCTCAAAAAGTCCTAATGGAAAGCTCGCATATACGGCGAACCATCCACGGAGTGTGATAGGATATAACAATATCCTGATAAGCGGTAGAGCGAACAAAACCGCCATTGTGATAAAAATTTCAATTCTCGGCTGCCAGAGAAATGAGGCTAGGTGCTGCCAATCCATATTTTATTATCTCCCGCTTTTGGACTCCTGGTTTGTCCCAGGGGATGATGTGAGAAGTGCAAGGTTGTAGCGAAACATGAGATCCACGGGCCTTTTGCCTATCATGAACTGTTCCTGGGCCAGCCTCTGGGATATTCTGCTCGCAACGGAATTTGCCGAACCTTTCTGTGTTTCGTAGATTGCTGTAATCATTCCTTTGTCGCTGATGGACATCACCATGTCGATCGGATAGCGGACCAGAGATCTGACATAGTTACCTATCTGTTCTACGAGCGAAGCGCTTTTTGTGATTCCGAACCTCTTTCTTACGTTGGCGTAGTTCGTGATCGATATGTCGTATTTGAAAGTCATCTGCTCATTACTTGGCTGCTTGGCTGCCTCTTCGGACGCTGGCAGAAGTATGTGATAGACCGGGTGGTTGGGCACAGGGAGGTCGGCCCACATCTGGCCGCGCTGGCTGACCACTATCTGACGGGCGTTGTATAACACAGGCACCTGACCGTTTTCGTTGGTGCCGTGTACGAGTCTGTCCAGAAATTCCTGACTGTTTATATTATCGAGATTTCTATCATGACTCTCGAAGCTTATTTTTATTCCCGGACCGCTTCGAAGTGCGAACTGTGATATGGATATCTTTATCTTCGTCCCTCTGTCCGCGCGTCTGGCAAGGTAATCGATGAGTTTGACGAAGGCTTGCCCTATCTTGTCTCTATCGCCCCATATTCCTGGCAGGTCGGCTTCAGTCGAAATGTGATATGTTATCTGTCGGCTGAGGAAGAGCATGTCTTCTGCCATCAGTATTCTTCTCAGCATGTCGAGAGGGTCGAAATTAGAAATTTTGCCTGAGGTCATCAATATAGAAAACTGCGGTTCTCTGGGTCTCGGCAAAGATATTTCAGGTTTGATCCTTGCTGCTGTCTTTCCCCTATTTTTTTTCTCACGGGTGATTTTTTTTGAAGAAACAGTTTTAGCCGCAGCTTTCTTTTTTGAGAGCTTTAGTGTTTTTTTGCGAATGGACTTAGCGACGGGCTTGGCCCTCTTTTTGTCTTTCTTTTTGGCCTTCGATCTATTCACCTTCATGGGAGCTGTATCTATACCATCGAAACTTCTATGACAAGGTCAAAGGGGGCATATATGCTGCAAGAAATTGACCCCTATTTGTGTCACCCATGTCCCAATAATCAACTGTTGCCTATGTATCTGAAATGGATCCATCTTAATCTTGATCCTGATTTTAATCTTCATCTTCATCTTAATCCTGATTCTGATCTTAGTAACGATATTTTTGAATATAAGCTAGTCTTACAAAAGGCGGATCAAAGATCAGCGATCAGGATTCAACCCCCTCCCGCAACAGCCGTGACTGGTGAGTGGTGAACAGTCTGAACGGGATTCCCGCTTACAGCATGCGGGAATGACGGCGTGATTGTCATCCCCGAGTGCTTTAATCGGGGGATCCCGCAACAACCGTGACTGGGAAAAACAGAAGCTAGAAGCGAGAGGTTAGAAGCTAGAAAAACCTCGCCTGTAAAAATATTGCTTCTCACTTCTAGGTTCTAGCTTCTTGATGTTTTGGTCTATGGTCAATCGTCC